>JAUNTV010000463.1 GCA_030538515.1 Paracoccus sp. (in: a-proteobacteria) | reverse complement strand
GAAACACCCCTTACGACGACCTGGGGCTGGCCGATCCGACCCTTGATGACGCGGCGCTTCTGGACGCGATCGAGGCGCATCCGATCCTGCTGAACCGCCCCATCGTGCGGGGGCCGAAGGGCACGCGCCTGGTGCGCCCGATGGAATTGCTGGATGCGGTGATGTGAGCCCCCCTTGCCGTTTCGACCCCTTGTGGCTGGCTTCTTCTTTGCCGGAAACAATCATCCCTCGCCATCAGCCCGGACAGGCGGCAGAAATCCGGCCTACCCGCGCCGCCAGGGCCCCGAAACGGGCAGGGGGACCGCCGGCTTTTTCGCGCCCCGCGCCCATGCCCGCTAGCTGAGAGAGCGGGGCGGATCGCCGCTGTCGCACGCCGTGCCCCTCACCCGCGGGAGTGGGGGGCGTATGCCGGGGCGGATCGCCGGTTTTGCGCGCTAGTCCTGCATCACCGGGTCGGATTTCGCCAGCGCGTCAAAGCGCATCAGGCTGGCGATCAGGGCGGGCATCTGGTCCAGGCGGATCATGTTCGGCCCGTCCGAGGGGGCGTTGTCGGGGTCCTGATGGGTTTCGATGAAGACCCCCGCCACGCCAAGCGCCACCGCCGCGCGCGCCATGACCGGGGCGAATTCGCGCTGCCCGCCCGATGATCCGCCCTGACCGCCGGGCTGCTGCACGGAATGGGTCGCATCCATGATGACGGGATAGCCGGTGCGCGCCATGATCGGCAGCGCGCGCATATCCGTCACCAGCGTATTATAGCCGAAACTCGCGCCGCGCTCGGTCAGCAGGATCTTGTCATTGCCGGTCGAGGCCACCTTGGCCGCCACATTCGGCATATCCCATGGCGCCAGAAACTGGCCCTTCTTGATATTGACCACCGCCCCGGTTTCGCCCGCCGCCAGCAGAAGATCGGTCTGGCGCGACAGGAAGGCGGGGATCTGGATCACATCGACCACCGCGCCCGCCGCGCGGGTCTGGCCGATATCATGCACATCGGTCAGCACCGGGCAGCCGATGCGGGCGCGCACCTCTTCGAGTATGCGCAGCCCCTCGTCGATCCCAAGCCCGCGCTTGCCGGAAAGTGAGGTGCGGTTGGCCTTGTCATAGCTGGCCTTGAACACATAGCCCGCCCCGGCATCGGCGCAGGCTTTCGCCATGGTCTCGGCGATCATCAGCGCGTGATCCAGCGTTTCAAGCTGGCACGGGCCCGCGATCACCGTCAGGGGCAGGTCATTGCCGCAAAGAAGCCGGCCGATCGGGATATGTTTCATGTCGATACCTGTTCTCGCAAGATAGATGCGGTCAAGGACAGCATCAGATAGATGCCCATAAAGATAAGGAACGCCACGATCGTATTCGAGAGCGACTTGGGATAAGTCGCATTCGTCGGCGGCACCGGGGGCACCGAGAGCGACAGATAGCGGACCTGCTTGTTGGCCTCGATCCGGGCGATCTCAAGCTGTTCGGCGGCCGAGGCAAGCAATTGCTGGCGCGTGACCAGATCGGCCTCGGCGATGCGCAGCCGCCCGCC
>JAUNTV010000061.1 GCA_030538515.1 Paracoccus sp. (in: a-proteobacteria) | reverse complement strand
CCGAGATAATGGGCAATCGCCGCCAGCCCGATCAGCAGGGCCGGTGTGAAGGCGCCGGACACGATCGCGGATACGAGACCAGGAAAAGAGAGCCTACCGAAACCGCCCAACGACATCACCACCACCACATTGCCCAGAAAAACCGGCAGCGCCGTGATGACAAGGATCACTGGCGCATTGTCCAGAAGCCGCCGAAGCCCGCTACGCATCGGTCTGATCCTCGTGCCGGGCGCGCAGCGCGGCGATGATCGCGGCCATGCCGAACAGGATTGCAGGCTGATAGAGCGCGCCGACGAAACCGGCGATCATACGCGGCCAGAAATCGAAATTCTGCAACGGATAGCTCGAACGCGCGATATTCTCACGCATCTGAATCGCCAGCAGCAAAGCCGCAATCAGCAGCAGAATCTCGGGTGTGATGCGAAACAGGGTCTTCAGCATGGGGCGGCGGCCTGTGGTGATCGGGACAGGAAGTGGTGGCACTCTGCCCGACCCCATGGCGAAGGTAAAGCGCCGCCCGCCCGTTCGGGGCATGGGCGGCGTTCCCGGTCAGTGCACGCTGACCGGGCTGAGGTCGTTCTGGCGGGCCAGAAAGAAGGCCATCTGGCGATCCTTCACCAAAGCCAGCCTTTCGCCGTCGATGCCATGAACGGCATAAAGGCTGTCGAGCCCCTGCGCCTGCTGGCGCACCTCATCGGGCAGGCTTTCGGTGGCGACGCGGCGGATATAGACGGTGTTGCCGGACAGTTCCGGCGCGGTTTCGGATTTGATATCCATGGTGATCCCCTTCATTTGCGGCTGATCGGAATGGTTTTGACGATGCTTTCCTGCGGACGCCGCCGCAGGGCGATCATGAGAAGCCCGTTTTCAAGCTTCGCGCCGTCGACCTCGACCCCGTCGGCCAGAACGAAGCTGCGCTGAAACGCGCGAGAGGCGATGCCGCGATGCAGATAGACGCGATCCGGGCCGGGGTCGGGTTGCCGCCCGGCGATGGTCAACTGGCTGTTTTCAAGGGAAACCGTCAGATCCCCTTCGGAAAAGCCCGCGACCGCAAGGGTAATGGTGAAACCGTCAGGCTCCTGATGTTCGATATTATAGGGCGGATAGCCCTCGGCCCCTTTGGCGGCGCGTTCCACCAGCCTTTCGATCTGGTCGAAGCCCAGAAGGTGGGGATGCGCGGCAAGCGTCAGTTTCGTCATGATCGTCAAGCCCTTATGCAGCGACTCGTGGTGTTGGCGGGCCCCGTCAGCGGCGACCCGTGGGTTCAATATGTGGATGCCGGGGGCGACACGCAAGATGCGCGATGCCAGTTAACATTTTCGCAACAAAGGCTATAATCGCCCCTGTCCTTGCCAGCATGAGCCAAGCATGAGCTTTGAAGCCGAGATGAGCCACGAAGAAATCGCCCGCGCCCGGCTGTCGGTGCTGCGCCGCGAGCATCGTGAACTGGACGCGGAAATCCTTGCATTGTCCGAACAGCCGGGCACCTCATCTCTGGTCTTGCAGCGTCTCAAGCGGCAGAAGCTGGTGCTCAAGGACCGCATCGCGCGGCTGGAGGACGAACTGACCCCCGATATTATCGCCTGATCCCGCATCGGCGCGGCGGGGTTCATTGCGCCCGCGCCGGGGGGGATATAGGGCTGGATTTTGCAAGCGCGAGGGCATCATGGAATCAGGCGAAAACGCGGGCGTGCCGGTCGGTATCATCATGGGCAGCCAGTCCGACTGGGCAACCATGCGCGAGGCGGCGCGCATTCTGGATGAATTGGGCATCGGGCATGAGGCGCGGATCGTCAGCGCGCATCGCACCCCGGACCGGCTTTGGGCCTATGGCAAGGCGGCGGTGGCGCGCGGGCTCAGGGTGATCATCGCGGGCGCGGGCGGGGCTGCGCATCTGCCCGGCATGATGGCGTCCAAGACGCGGCTGCCGGTGATCGGCGTGCCCGTCCAGACCAGGGCGCTTTCGGGCGTCGATTCGCTTTACTCGATCGTCCAGATGCCAAAGGGCTATCCGGTGGCGACCATGGCCATCGGGGCGGCGGGGGCGGCCAATGCCGGGCTGATGGCGGCGGGCATTCTGGCGCTGTCGGACCCCGCGCTGGCGCAGCGGCTGGATGCCTGGCGCGAGGCGCTTTCGGCCTCGATCCCCCAGGAGCCGCGCGATGAATAAGCCATTGCCGCCGGGCGCGGTCATCGGGATTCTGGGGGGCGGTCAACTGGGCCGGATGCTGTCGGTCGCAGCCGCCCGCCTTGGCTATCGGACCCATATCTATGAACCGGGCGCGGCGCCTGCTGCCGATGTGGCCCATGCGCTGACCACCGCCCGTTATGATGATGCGGATGCGCTGCGCGCCTTTGCGCAATCGGTCGATGTCATCACCTATGAATTCGAGAATGTGCCCGCGAAATCGCTGGATCTGCTGGAATCCATTCGCCCGATCCGCCCGAACCGGCGCGCCCTGGCCGTGTCGCAGGACCGGTTGACCGAGAAAGAGTTCCTGCGCGGCCTTGGCCTGCGCACCGCGCCTTTCGCCAATGTCGGGACCGAGGCCGATCTGCCGCAGGCACTGGCCGAGATCGGCGTGCCCGCGATCCTGAAAACCCGCCGCATGGGCTATGACGGCAAGGGGCAGATCCGGCTTGCGGATGCGGGGCAGCGGGACTGGACGGGCGCGCCCTCGGTTCTGGAAGGTTTCGTCGATTTCTCGGGTGAGATCAGCGTGATCGTGGCGCGCGGCGCGGATGGCTCTGTGGCTGCCTATGATCCGGGGCTGAACCTGCATGAAGGCGGCATCCTGCGCCGGACCACCGTGCCTTCCGGGCTGGGGCAGGCGGTGCTGACCGATGCCGTGCTGCTGGCGGCAAGGATCGTGGGGGCGCTGGATTATGTGGGCGTCATGGGGGTCGAGCTTTTCGTGACGTCATCGGGTCTGGTGGTGAACGAGATCGCGCCGAGGGTGCATAATTCGGGCCACTGGACGCAGGCGGGCTGCGTGGTCGACCAGTTCGAACAGCATATCCGCGCCGTGGCCGGGCTGCCGCTTGGCGACGGGGCGCGCCATGTCGATGTGGTGATGGAAAACCTGATCGGCGATGACATGGACCGTCTGCCCGAACTCATGCGCGCGCCCGATGTGCAGATCCATCTTTACGGCAAGGCCGAGGCGCGGCCGGGCCGCAAGATGGGCCATGTCAATCGCGTGACCCGGCCCATCCGGTAAGGGGGCGGCCATGAGCCTGCGCCCCCGGCTGGCAGTGCGCGCCGCCGTCCTGCATGGCAACCGGCTTCTGGTGGTGAATGCCTGGCCGGACGAGGGGTCGGATCTTTGGTGCCTGCCCGGTGGCGGGGTCGAGGCGGGGGCATCCCTGCCCGAGAACCTGACGCGCGAACTGGCCGAGGAAACCGGGCTTCGGATATGCGTGGGTGCCGTGATCCTGATCAACGAGTTTCGCGATCCGGCCTCGGGCTATCATCAGGTCGAGGTCATCTTCCGCGCGACACTGGCCGGGGACGGGCCCGATCTGGTGCTGGAGGACCCCGAGGGCGTGGTCAACCGGGCGCGTTGGGTGACGCGGGCGGAACTGGCCCGGCTGGCGCATCGGCCCCGGCTGCTGGCGCGCGCGGTCTGGGGGGATCATGCGGCCTGGTATGACCCGATCGAGGATATCCTGCGCTGAGATGTCGCGTCAGGGGGGCGCTGCCCCCATCGCCCTGCGGGCGATCCCCCCGAGGTATTTTTCGCACTGATGAGGGGGGATGCGGGTCGCCTGGGCAGGGTCAGTTTTCCGGCAGGGTTTCGGCGAGGTAGCGCATCATATTGCCGCCCATGACTTTCGTGATCCGGGCCTCGGTCAGGCCCGCGTCCATCAGCGCCTGGGTCAGCGCGGGCAGGCCAGCCGCATCGAAGGGCACCGTGACCGAGCCGTCGTAATCCGAGCCGAGCGAGACGTGATCTTCACCCAGCAGAGCGATGGCCGCGCTGATCGAGGCGGCGATGGCGGCAGGCGTGGCGCCGCAGGTCACGTCCTGCCAGTAGCCGATGCCGATCACGCCGCCCTTTGCGGCCACCGCGCGCATCAGATCATCGGAGAGATTGCGCCGCGAGGGGCAATGCCCGTGGATGCCGGTGTGAGAGACGATCGGGCGTGTGCCCTCGATCGCCAGCACATCGCGCACCATCTGCGGGCTGGCATGGGCGAGGTCGATCACCATATTGCGCGCCATCATCCCGGCCACGACCTGATGGCCGAAATCCGACAGGCCCTGACCGCTTTCGCCATGCAGCGAGCCGCCAAGGTCATTGTCGAAGAAATGGGTCAGCCCGATCAGCCGGAAGCCGGCCCGGTAGAGAAGATCGAGATTGGCGGCATCGCCTTCCAGCGGGTGGCCGCCTTCGGTCCCCAGAAGCGCGCCGACGGTTTTCGCGCCATTGGCGCGGGCGTCCAGATGGGCGGCCAGATCCTTGCGGCTGCGGATGATGATCAGCGCCTGCGGGTCGCGCCGGGCCATGGCGTGAAGCTGGGCGGATTGTTCCAGCGCGCGTTCCAGCAGGCTTGACCATGTGCGCATCGGGCGAAGCTGTCCCATGAAGAGGCGGGTGATGTCATCGGGGGCCTCGGCGCTGTTCTGGCCGTAATTCAGCCCCGAGGGGCTTTTGGTGACGGCGGTAAAGACCTGAAGCGCGACATTGCCATCTTGCAGGCGCGGGATGTCGGTATGGCCGCGATCCACGCGTTTCAGCAGGTCGCGATCCCACAGCAGCGCATCTGAATGCCAGTCCCCGATCACCAGCCGGTCATGAAGTGCCACGGCTTCCGGGCTGACCGGCCAGCCGGTTTCGGATACGGCGACCGGGTTCAGGCTGCGTTCGACATAGGCGGGCGCGAAGGTGAAGAAGGCCAGAGCGGCGATGATGATCAGGCCGGTCACGGCGATGGCGATCTTGCGGAGCATGGGGCCTCTTTCCGGGGGGCGCGGGATGGGGATCGGTCAGGGCACATCGGGCAGGACCAGCATCAGAAGCGATGCCGCGACTACGGATTCGCCGTCATCTTCGCTACAATCAAGGCGCATCACCACCGGCGCGGGCGGATCGGCGGGGCCACGCGCGCGCAAGGGGTCGATCCGCTGCGTATGGCCGAGGTGGCATTCCTTGCCGTCCAGTGGCGCGTCCTGAAGGATTTGCGCGAATGAGAGGGGGCCCATGCGCTGATAATCCATCCGCTGGCCATAGGCGGTGATCGCGGCATTAGCGCGCGCCTTCATCGCATCAAGATCGGCGATCAGGGGCGGGCCATCCGGCTGCCCGAGGATCAGCCGGTTCCCGCCATCGGGGTCCATTTCGGCGAGCACCGTATCGGGCGACCAGAGCGCCAGCGGCAGCGCGTCAGCTTCGGTCAGGCGCGCGAAAGGGTTGGCGGCACCCGCGATCTCGCGCGCCTCGATCATCGCCTTGCCCTGCCGGGGGTCATCCTCGTAATCGCGGAATTGCGCGGCGCTATAGCCGGGCCAGACGGTTTCGGCCCCGGTCTCGCGGTCAAGTTCGATCAGCGCCAAGGTGCGGGTGTCGCCCTCATGCAGGCCCAGATTGTCCGAGGTGGCCCGCAGCAGGAACAGGCTTTCGGCACTGATCGCCAGAAGTTCATCCTGAATGCGGATAAAATCGGGGGGCGTGGCCTGCGCAGGAAGCGCGCAGGTCAGCATCACCCCGGCGATCAGCGCGCGCGGGGTCATGGCTCCATCGCCTCAAGTTCGTTGATGAAGCCTTCGATCATGGACAGCCCCTTGTTCCAGAATGCCGGGTCCGATGCGTCCAGCCCGAAGGGGGCCAGCAATTCGCGGTGATGTTTCGACCCGCCCGCCGCCAGCATGTCGAAATATTTCTGCTGGAAGCCTTCGGGCGCGGCCTCATAGGCGGCGTAAAGCGCGTTCACCAGCCCGTCGCCGAAAGCATAGGCATAGACGTAGAAGGGCGAATGCACGAAATGGGGCACATAGGACCAGAAGGTTTCATAGCCGGGCATGAATTCGAACGCAGGCCCAAGGCTTTCGCGCGCCACATCCAGCCAGATCGCGTTGATGTCATCGGGCGTCAGCTCGCCCTGTGCGCGCGCGGCATGCAGGCGCAGTTCGAAATCATAAAAGCTGATCTGGCGGATGACCGTGTTGATCATATCCTCGACCTTGCCGGCCAGCAGCGCCTTTTTCTGCGCCGGATCGGTGGTTTCGGCCAGAAGCTTGCGGAAGGTCAGCATCTCGCCGAAGACGCTGGCGGTTTCGGCAAGCGTCAGCGGGGTCGAGGCCAGCAATTCGCCCTGCGCCGCCGCCAGCCGCTGATGGACGCCGTGGCCAAGCTCATGCGCCAGCGTCATCACGTCGCGTGGCTTGCCCATATAGTTGAGCATCACGTAAGGGTGCACGGTGGTCACGGTCGGATGGGCGAAGGCGCCCGGTGCCTTGCCGGGCTTCACCGCCGCGTCGATCCAGCCAAGGTTGAAGAACGGCAGCGCCAGTTCGGCCAGCTTGGGCGAGAAGCCCGCATAGGCGTCCAGCACGGTTGCGCGGGCTTCGTCCCAGGGGACATTGCGCGGGGTCTCGGTCGGAAGCGGCGCATTGCGGTCCCAGACCTGAAGCTTGTCCAGCCCCAGCCAGCGGGCCTTGAGCGCGTAATAGCGATGCGAAAGGCGCGGATAGGCCGCTGTCACGGCATTGCGCAGCGCCTCGACCACCTCGGGCTCGACATGGTTCGACAGATGCCGGCCATATTCGGGCGAGGGCATCTTGCGCCATTTGTCCTCGACCGATTTTTCCTTGGCCAGCGTATTGTGAATGCGGGAAAACAGCTTGATATTTCGCTGGAAAACATCGGCCAGGGCGCGCGCCGCAGCCTCGCGCCTGCTGCGGTCGTGATCGCTGAGAAGGCTCAGCACGGCTTCAAGCTGAAGGGTCTCGCCGTCGATGGTGAATTCAAGCCCGGCCATGGTTTCGTCAAACAGCCGGTTCCATGCGGCGGACCCCACGACCGAGTTGTCATGCAGGAATTTTTCCAGCTCATCGGAAAGCTGATGGGGGCGCATGGCGCGCATGCGGTCGAACACCGGGCGATAGCGGGCCGGGCCGTCGGGGGCGGTGAAGACGCTGATATAGCGGTCCTCGGGGATGCGGTTGAACTCAAGGCTGAAGAACACCAGCGGCGTCGTCATATCCGTGATCTGCCCTTGCAGGTCCGACATCATCTTGGCGCGGGCGGCATCGGTGGTGTTCTGGTAATAGCGCAGCCCGGCATAGGACATCAGCCGACCGGCGAGGATGTCGATTTCCTCATAGCGGCGGATCGCCTCGAGCATGGCGGGGGCGTCCAGATCGGCCAGCCTGCCTTCGTAATCGCGGGCAAAAGCAGCGGCTTTTTCGCGAAGGCTGGCCAGATCGGCGGTCAGTTCGGGCGCATCGGGGGCGGGGTAGAGATCGCTCAGATCCCAGTCGGGCAGATCGCCGAAATCGGTTTTCGTGGCGGTCAGGGTCGTGTCGAACAGGCGTTCGCGGTCAAAGCGCATCGGGCATCCTTTCTGTTGCCCCAGATGTGCAGGTTGCGACCGCCCGGTTCAAGCCCCGGAAGCGCCGCGCGACGAATATGGCGTGGCATGGGCCAGATGGGCAAGCAGCGCCTTGAAGAAGCGTTCCTGCAAATCGGGGATTTCGAACATCACCTCATGGCGCGCGCCGTCCAGTTCCAGAAGCTGCGCGCCGGGCCAGTTCGCCGCGCGCTCGCGGATCGCGGGGCATGAGACGACCAGTTCGCGCGAGCCAAGCGCGATCAGCGCGGGCACATCGGGCGCGGGTTCGGCGGCCAGCCTGCGGCATTCCTCCAGCGCCTGACCGACCCATCGGTAGCTGGCCCCGCCAAGCGTCAGTTCGGGCCAGAGCGCGGCTTCATGCACCGAACGCGCCCAGGCCTCGGCATTGCCGGTCAGAAGGTTGTTCTGGAAGGGCTCGTCCAGATAATAGGTGCCGCGCCCCCCGGTCCCGAAGGCGGCGTGCCCGGCGCGTCCCAGACGGTTCGCGACCCGCGAAATCCCCATCGCCACGCCGCGCGGCATCGGGGCGTGGTTGATCCCCCACATCGGTGCCGAAAAGCTGGCCGAGGCCACCGGCAACCCGTTGATCAGCGCCGCAAGCCCGATGGCCCCGCCCATGGAATGGGCCAGAAGGTGCCATGGCTCGGGCAGGCCAAGCGCCGCCGCCCCTTCAAGCATGGCCACGACATCAAGCTGATATTCGGCGAAATCGCCGATATGGCCGGGGCGGGGGTCGTCCTGCAGGCGATCCGCCAGCCCCTGGCCGCGCCAGTCGATGGCCAGCACATTCAGCCCGGCCCCGGTCAGCCTTGCGGCGACGGGGGCATATTTCTCGGCATATTCGGTGCGGCCGGGAAACAGGAACACCGTGCCAAGGGGCGCCTCGGCCCGCCACAGCGCCAGCCGCAGCCGCAGATCGTCATCGCTGCGCAGCCAATAGGCTTCGGCCACAGCTTCGGACGCGCCGGGATAGGGATGAAACGGGGCGGGCGAAAGGTCCATGGCCGGGCTTACGACAGGGCCGAGCCAAGCTTCATCGCAAGGCCCATGCTGCCATCGACCTTCAGCTTGCCGGTCATGAAGGCGACGGTCGGGCTGACATTGCCGTCCAGCAGCCCCTCGAAGGTTTCGCGGCTGGCGGTCAGGGTCACATCGGCACCGTCATCGTCACCGGCGCGCGCGCCATCGCCATCGATGATGATCGTGCCCTCGTCCTTGATGACGAAACGCGCCACGCCATCGCCGAAGCTGCCCAGTTTCTCATTCAATGCGGCGACCGCCGCGGTGATGACATTGCTCATCGGTTCCTCCTCGGAAGGTGGCTGGCGCAGGGCCGGCCTGTCGGGTTACAACAGACATATGAGCGAACGAAACAAGCTTGTCCAATGTGTCTTTACGGCACTTGCCATCGCCGCCCTGCCGATGCAGGCAGCGGCCGAGGCCCCCGATCCCGCGCTGTTCGATCTTCTTGCGCAGGAAAGCGGTGATGGCTGGATCGAGGCCGAGGCCCAGATCCTGCGGGCCTGGGCCGAGACCGGCTCGGAGCCGCTGAACATGATCCAGTTGCGCGGCGAAAGCGCCCTGGATGAAGGCGATTATAAAAGCGCCATCGGCCACCTGACCGCGCTTGTCGATCATGCCCCCGATCACGCCATGGGCTGGCAGATGCGTGCCATGGCCTATTGGCTCAACGGCAATTACGGGCCCGCCGCCGCCGATCTGGCGCAGGCCCTCACGCTGGAGCCGAAGCAATATCTGGCGCTCACCCAGCTTGCCACCATGCTTGAGGAGCTGGGCGATACCCCCCGCGCGCTTGAGGCCATTCGCCGCAGTCTGGACATCAACCCCCATCAGCCCGATGCGATTGACGCCGCCGCCCGCCTTGAACAGACCCGCAGCGGCACCGACATCTGAACGCGTCACGACGAAGGGGGCAGGCATGTCACGCATCACGGCCGTGCTTGGCCCGACCAATACCGGCAAGACCCATTACGCGATCGAGCGCATGCTGGCCCATCGCACCGGCGTCATCGGCCTGCCGCTGCGGCTTCTGGCACGAGAGGTCTATGACCGCATCGTGAAGGCGCGCGGGCCGTCCGTGGTGGCTTTGGTCACGGGCGAGGAACGCATCGTGCCGCCGCGCGCGCAATATTGGGTCGCCACGACCGAGGCCATGCCCGAAGTCGCCGCCGATTTCGTCGCCATCGACGAGATCCAGCTTTGCGCCGACCCGCAGCGCGGCCATGTCTTCACCGAACGCCTGCTTGGCGCGCGCGGCTTGCATGAGACGCTTTTCCTTGGCTCCGACACCATGCGCCCCGCGATTGCGGCGCTGCTGGACAAGGTGCAGTTCATGCGCCGGGAACGGTTTTCCACGCTGAACTGGGCGGGCTCGAAGAAGATCAGCCGGATGCCCGCGCGTTCGGCCATCGTGGGCTTCTCGGTCGATGATGTCTATGCCATCGCCGAATTGCTGCGCCGCCAGAAGGGGGGTGCTGCGGTGGTGATGGGCGCGCTCAGCCCGCGCACGCGCAATGCCCAGGTCGAGATGTATCAGTCGGGCGAGGTCGATCACCTTGTGGCCACTGATGCCATCGGCATGGGGCTGAACCTTGATATCCGCCATGTCGCCTTCTTCTCGACGGTGAAATTCGACGGCCGCCGGATGCGGCCCCTGTTCCCCCATGAGATGGGCCAGATCGCGGGCCGCGCGGGGCGTCATAGCGAAGCGGGCACATTCGGCACCACCGGCGAGGCCGGGCCGCTTGATCAGGGCCTGATCGACGCCATCGAGAATCACCGCTTCGCGCCGATCTCGCGCCTTGTCTGGCGCAATTCCCGGCTGGAATTCGGCACGATGGACCGGCTTGTCGAAAGCCTTGAAGCCGCGCCCGACAGCGAATGGCTGATGCGCGGGCGCGAGGCGGATGACCTTCATGCGCTGAAAGTGCTGCGCGACATGCCCGAAATCCGCGACCGCGTGACCACCGCGCCCGATGTCCGGCTGCTGTGGGATGTGTGCCGCATTCCCGATTTCCGCTCGATCTCGCCGGCTGAACATAGCTCGCTTTTGCTGCGTATCTTCACATTCCTGCAAGACGGCACCATCCCCGCCGACTGGCTGGCGCGCGCCGTGGAACGCATCGACAAGGTGGAAGGTGATATCGACGCGCTTTCGAAGCGGCTGGCATTCATCCGCACATGGACCTATGTGGCGCAGCGAACTGGCTGGGTCGAAGACGTGACGTATTGGCGCGACGCCACGCGCACTGTAGAAGACCGCTTGTCAGATGCGCTGCACAGGGCGCTCACGCAACGATTTGTGGACCGGCGCACCTCTGTTCTCATGCGCCGGCTCAAACAGAAGGAGACCCTCGTGGCCGAGGTGAACAACAAGGGTGAAGTCAGCGTCGAGGGCGAATTCGCCGGTCGGCTGGACGGGTTCCGCTTCCGGGTCGATCAGACCCAGAACCCGGATGAGGCGCGGATGCTGACGCGCGCCGCCTATGAGGCGCTGCGCCCCGAATTCCATCTGCGCGCGGATCGCTTCTATAATGCGCCCGATACGCAGATCGATTTCACCGAACAGGGCGGGCTGATGTGGGGCGATGCCGCCGTCGGCAAGCTGATCAGGGGTGCCGAGCCGATGAAGCCCGGTATCGAGGCCTTTGTCGATGAGGAAGCCGGCCCCGAGATCGCCGAAAAGGTGAAGCGCCGCTTGCAGCATTTCATCGACCGCAAGCTGGCCACCCTGTTCGAGCCGCTTCTGGCCATGCAAAAGGATGAGGGCCTGACCGGGCTGGCGCGCGGCTTCGCCTTCCGGCTGGTCGAAAACCTTGGCATCATCCGGCGCGAGGACGTGGCGGCCGAGGTCAAGGATCTGGATCAGGATGCGCGCGGGCTCTTGCGCAAGCATGGCGTGCGTTTCGGGCAGTTCACCATCTTCATGCCCGCGCTGCTCAAGCCCGCGCCGACGCGGCTGCGTCTGGTGCTGTCGGGCCTGTGGGACGGTTTGGACGAATTCCCCGAAAGCCCGCCCCCCGGTCTGGTGACGATCCCCAATATCCGCGAGGTGCCGCTGCGCACCTATACGCTTTCGGGCTACCGCCCGGCGGGCGAGCGCGCGATCCGCATCGACATGCTGGAACGCCTGGCCGACATGCTGCGCGGCAACGATACGCGCGCAGGCTTCGAGGCCAATGCCGACATGCTTTCGATCACCGGCATGACGCTGGAACAATTCGCCAATCTGATGGAGGGGCTTGGCTATGCCGCCGAACGCGGCGAGCGCGAAAAGACCCGCGCCGAGGCCGCCCCCGCCCCGGAACCCGCGGACGAACCCGATCACGACCACCCGCTGACCGAGGAAGAATCGGTCCTTGCCGCCGAAACCCGCGCCCGCTGGGAGGCCGAGCAGGCCGAGAAAAAGCG
>JAUNTV010000060.1 GCA_030538515.1 Paracoccus sp. (in: a-proteobacteria) | reverse complement strand
AGACAGAAGAAACGAGGGGGAAGAAACAGGCGCGGGTGATGGGGCTGGGCGCGATTCGGGGTGGGTATCGGGGCGCGCCGCCTGCCGGGCCGGAATCCGCCATCGCGCGCCTGCGCGTCTGGTCTTCACGGGCAAACTCGCATAGCCTGTCGGCCTTATCCATGCTCTGCCGGGCCTGCGCCGATGCCGATCTTCAACATCCATTTCCTCAACGCCCGCAATGCGCTGAACCCCCTTCTGCCCGAGGCCCGCGCCGCCACCCGTCAGGCCGTCGCTGCGGTGCAGGCGCATATCGCCCTGCCGCGCTTCGATCTGATCATCCGCACCGGTGATGAGGTGATGACCGGCTGGGGCCTTGGCGGCTATGCGCCCGCGCCGGGCCAGATCCAGATCACCGTTGATCCGGCCCGCTTCACGCCCACGCTGTTCATCCGCACCCTTGTGCATGAATTCCACCACCTGATCCGCTGGGATGGCCCCGGATACGGCAAGTCACTGGGCGAGGCCCTTGTGACCGAAGGGCTGGCGGGGCATTTCGTGCTGCAGGTTCTGGGTGGCCCGCCCGACCCATGGGATGCGGTGGCACCATCGGACGGGCTGATGCGGCGCGCCTCGAACGAATGGTCGCGGCGCGATTACGATCATGCCGAATGGTTCTTCGGCAAGGGTGCGATCCGGCGGTGGTCGGGTTACGGTCTGGGCCACCGGCTGGTGGCGGAATATCTGGCCCAGAACCCGCAGGACACCCCGGTCACGCTGGCCGAAGCCCCCGTCGACCGTTTCCGCGCCGCCCTTCGTCAGCTCGCCAAGACGGATGGTGAGACGTCCCCCGAAGCCGAAAGCTGAAAGCAAAAGGCCCGTGCCCCGAAAAGAAGGGCAGGCCACCGGCACCCGGATCAGGGCCGAAGCGATCAGCCCTTCTTCAGATAATCACGCCCCAGGAGTTCCGCGATCTGCACGAGGTTCAGCGCCGAACCCTTGCGCAGACTGTCGCAGGTGATCCACAGGTTCAGCCCGTTTTCCACCGTGCCGTCCTGACGCACCCGGCTGACGAAAGTGGCGAAATCGCCCGCCGCCTCGACCGGGGTGACATAGCCGCCATCCTCGCGCTTGTCGATCAGCAGCAGGCCGGGCGATTCGCGCAGGATGTCACGGGCCTCGTCCTCGTCCAGAAAATCCTCGAACTCGATGTTCACCGCCTCCGCATCGCCCACGAAGACCGGCACCCGCACACATGTCAGCGCAAGCCGGATCGCGGGGTCGAGCACCTTCTTCACCTCGGCCACGATCCGCCATTCGTCGCGGCTGGCCCCGTCCTCCATGAATTCGCCGATCTGGGGGATGACATTGAAGGCGATCTGGCGGGGAAAAACCTTTGGCGCGACCTCCTGACCGGGCACATACATGCCCTTGGTCTGGTTCCACAGCTCATCCATCCCCTTCTTGCCCGCCGACATGACCGATTGATAGGTCGAGGCCACCACGCGCCGTATCCGCGCCCGGTCATGCAGGGGCTTGAGCACCACCAGCATCTGGGCCGCCGCCGCATCGGGACTGGCCACGATCATCCGCTCGCGGTAGCCCGCCAGCGCATCGCCATTCACCTCGGGCACGATCAGCGGCACCCCCGGCTCCAGCCGGAACGCGGCCGAGGCATCGATGACCACACAGCCCTGATCGGTGGCGAGCGGCGCATATTTGCGCGCCTCATCCGCATCCAGCGCGAAAAGCGCCATGTCGAAACCGGCGAAATCGGCATGTTCGATATCACGCAGCTTCAGGGTCTGATCGCCGAAACTGACCTCGCTGCCAAGCGACCGGCGCGGGCCAAGGGCCACGACCTCATCCGCCGGAAAGGCGCGCTCGGCAAGGATATTCAGGATCTCGCGCCCCACATCCGTCGTCGCCCCGGCAACGGCAATTCTGTAACCCATGGCAAAACTCCTTTGACTGACCCGCGATATAGGCAGCAAGGCGCGCCCGCGAAACCCCGGATCGCCCCTCTCATCAGTGCGAAAAATACCTCGGGGTCCGGGGCTGGCCCCGGTCCCGCCCCCTCAGCCCGCGACGCCGACACCCAGATAGCGCGCGCGGGCCTCGTCTGCGGCATCGAAAGCGGGTGCATCGCCCGACCAGACCACCTCTCCGCGCGAGATCAGCGTGATCTCATCGGCCAGGGCGCGGGCAAGGGCGATATTCTGCTCGACCAGCAGGATCGCCATGCCGCCCGCCTTCAGCGTGGTCAGCGCGCCCGCCAGCCGGTCCAGCATCTGCACTGACAGCCCCTCGGACGGCTCGTCCAGCAAAAGCATCCGGGGCGAGGTCATCAGCGCCCGCCCGATGGCCAGCATCTGTTGCTCGCCACCCGAAAGCACGCCCGCCGGGCGGTCCAGCCCGGTGGCCAGATTGTCAAACAGCGCGCCCACCCGCGCAATCGTCCAGTCGCCCCGCCCGATCCGCCCGGCCAGTGTCAGGTTCTCGCGCAGGCTCAGCGTCTGAAAGACCTCGCGCCCCTCGGGGACATAGCCGATACGGGCGCGCGCGATGCGCGGGGTGGGCCAATGCGTGATATCATGGCCGTCGAAAACCACCCGGCCCGAGGCTTGCGGCAGAAAGCCCATCACCCGGCGCAGCAGCGTGGTCTTGCCCGCGCCATTGCGCCCCAGAAGCGCGTGTACACGGCCGGGGCCGACGCGCAGCGATACCCCGTGCAGCACCTGCACGGGTCCGTGTCCGGCGGTGATCCGGCTGATCTCAAGCATCGTAAAGCGCCTGCAAGGCCCCGCGCGCATCTTCCGGCGCGCCGTCGAAGCGGATGCGCCCGGCATCGAGGATCACGATCCGGTCGGCGACGGACCAGGCCAGGTCGAGATCATGTTCGACCAGGATCATCGCAGGATCGCGCGGCAGCCCGGCGATCAGGGCGTGGATTTCATCCGCCCCCCCCGGCCCGAAACCCGATGCCGGTTCATCCAGCAGGATCAGCCCCGGCCCGCCCGCCAGCGCCATCGCCAGATCAAGCCGTCGCCGCGTGCCGTGATCGACGCGGGCCACGGGGCGACCCAGCCCGGTCAGCCCGACCAGATCCGCCAGCCGCCCGGCCCCTTGCCGCAGCGCGGGGTCGCGCAAAGGGTCACGCAAGGGGCGGGCGGCGCGGGCGGCCTCGGCCAGAATCAGGTTCTCGGCCAGGGTGAAGCTTTCGAACAGGGCGGCGGTCTGGAAGCCCCGACCCATGCCGGCGCGGGCGCGGGCATCGGGGGCAAGCGCGGTGACATCGCGCCCGTCCAGCCGGATGCGCCCCTGATCGGGTGCGGTCTCGCCCGTGATCAGGCGCAGAAGGCTGGTCTTGCCCGCGCCATTCGGCCCCAGCAGGACCACACGCTCGCCCCGCGCGACATGCAACGACAGATCGCGGATCACCGCCACGCCGCCGAAAGCTTTGGATACCCCCTCAAGGCGCAGCATCGCGCGCCCCCCCGATGCCGGCGGCGATACCGCGGCCTCCGGCCAGCACCACGGCAATCAGCAGCGCGCCGATCAGAAGGTGCCAGTGATCCGTCCAGCCCGCCGCCCAGTATTTCAGCCCGACAAAGACCGCAGCGCCCAGAAGCGGGCCGGTCAGCGTGCCGATCCCGCCAAGGATCAGCACGACAAGCGCCTCGCCCGAGGTCGTCCAGACCATCATCGCGGGCGAGATGAACTGCATATGCTGCGCCGCCAGCACGCCCGCCACCCCGGCCAGGCCCGATGACAGCGTGAAGCCCCCAAGCCGCAGCCGGAACGGGCTTAGCCCAAGCGAGGCCGCGCGCAGGGGGTTTTCATGCATGGCCTGATAGGCGCGGCCTGCGGGGCTTCGCAGAAAGCCCGCCGCCACCAGAAACACCGCCGCCAGCACGCCAAGCGCGTAAAGCGCGAAGCTTGCCGGATCGGTCAGATCGGCAAAGGGCAGGCCGGGGCGGGCGATGCCGCCAAGCCCGTTATCGCCCCCCAGCCAGCGCGCCCCGAAGGTGGCCGCCCAAAGCATCTGACCGAAAGCCAGCGTGGTCATCAGGAAGTAAATCCCCTGCATGCGCGCGCTGATCGCCCCGATCATCCCGCCCACGCCCGCCGCCAGCGCGATGCCGATCAGGGCGGCGGGCCATGGCGCGATCCCCTGCTGGCCCGCCAGCGCATAGCCGTAAGCCCCCACGCCCATGATCGCGCCATGACCAAGCGAGACCATCCCCCCGAAGCCCGCCGCCAGATCCAGCGCGATGACGAGACAGGCGAGGATGGCGATCTCGACCACGATTTCCCGCGCGAAATAGCCGCCGACGACGGCCACACCGGCCAGCACCGCCATCACCCCGGCGAAAGCGGCCAGCCGCCATGGCCCAAGCCGGAACATCAGCGCGCCGCCCTTGCGGTGAAAAGCCCCTCGGGCCGCCAGATCAGGGCGGCGGCAAGGGCCGCATAGATCAGAAACGACCCCGCCGAGGGCCAGAGCGCGGCCCCGAACACCTCGATCCCGGCGACGATCAGCGCGCCAAGCGCCGCGCCCCTGATACTGCCGATACCGCCGATCACGGTCACGATCAGCGCCGGGATCAGGGCCGAGACCGCCATCCCCGTATTGGCCGCCGTGATCGGTGCCGCGATCACGCCCGCCAGCCCCGCCAGCCCGGCACCAAGGGCGAAAACGCACAGGAAAAGGCGATCGGTGCGAATGCCGATGGCGCGGGCCATATCGGGGTTTTCGACCGCCGCGCGCAGCCCCGCGCCAAGATCGGTGCGCGCCACCACCAGCCACAGCCCGCCCGCCAGCGCGCCCCCAAGCGCCATGACGAAAAGCCGATAGGCGGGATAGGCCGCGCCCGCGATGCCGATGCGGCCCGCCAGCGGTTCCGGCACGTCAAGCGTCAGCGGAATATCCCCCCAAAGAATGCGCACGCATTCCGTGGCGATGAACACCAGCCCGAAGCTGACCAGCACCTGCGGCATCGGCCCCGCGCGCGCCACCCGCGCCAGCAGCCCCGCGTAAAGCCCCGCGCCCAGTGCCGCGACCGCAAGGGGCGCCAGCGCCAGCGCCGCCCAGAACCCGGCCGCCCCCGCCAGCGAGATGCCGATATAGGCCCCCAGCATGTAAAGTGCCCCATGGCCAAGATTGACGAAACCCATCAGCCCGAAACTGACCGAAAGGCCCGCCGCGATCAGAAACAGCAGCGCCGCATATTGCAGCATGTTCAGCGCCTGCAGGGTCCAGAACGCACCCATCTCAGGGCATGACGCAGCCATTGGGCGCATCGCGCACCGCGGGCACGGTATCCAGCAGGCGGTGGGTCATCCCGTCCGGCCCCTCGACGGTTTCGAAGATATAGATGTTCTGGACGATATTGTTCGTGGCCGGGTCGATCTCCAGCGGACCGCGCGGGCCGGTATAGGCGATGTCCGGCAGGGCCTGCGCGATCCCCTGGCGCCCCGATGCGCCGGTGTCAAGCGCGCCCAGAAGCAGGCGGCCCGCGTCATAGCCCGCCACGACATATTCAGACGGAAGCTGGCCCGGATGGTCCTGCTGGTAAGCGGCCACGAAGGCGTGGTTTTCCGGCGTGTCCAGACCGGGCAGGTAATGCAGCGCCCCGATCACGCCTTCCGCCGCGCGCCCCTGTTCGCGCAGGTAAAGCGGCGCGGTCAGAAACCCCACCGAGTAAAGCGGCATGGTCCCGGCCTGCCCGAAGCTGTCATATTGCTTCACGAAGCTGATCGCATCGGCCCCGCCATAAAAGACGTAAAGCGCATCCGCCCCCGAGGCCCGCGCCCGCGCCAGATAGGGGCCGAAATCCTCGGTCTTGGCGAAGGGGGTGAACGCGCCCCCCGCGATCGTGCCGCCACCGGCGGTGAAGGCTTCCGAAAAGGCCGCGATCATCTGCTGGCCCGCCGCATAATCGGGCGCCAGCGTATAGACCGAGCCGATGCCCTGCGCCGCCATCCATGCGCCCATCGGCCGGTTGAGCTGATCGTTCGAGAAACTGACCCGCGTGATGAAGGGCGAACAATCCTTGCCCGTCGCATCGCTGTTGCCGGCATTGGCGACGATCAGGGGCACGCCCGCCTGATCGGTGAAATCGCGCAGCGCGCCAAGCACCGCCGATGAGACCACGCCCGCCAGCACATCCACCCGGTCCTGCATGACCAGCTTGCGCGCCATGGTCAGCCCGGTCTGCGGATCGGCGGCGGTATCGGCGCGCAGCACCGTGATATCCCCCCGCCCCGATTCGGCGATGGCCATGCGAAAGCCCGTCTCGATATCCTGCCCGAGTGCTGCGTAATTGCCCGAGGCCGGCAGAAGCAGCCCCACCTTCGTATCGGCAAGCGCCGGGGCCGACAGGACAAAAGCCGCCATCAGGGCTGAGGAAAATCGGATCATGGCTGGCTCCCTTCAGGTTAATGTGGTGATATTGCCGCGCGGGCAGGCTGTCCATGGCCAAGCTCTGTAGCCGGGAAAGGCAGAAAGGGCGACATGAAGCTGAACAACACCAATCTTGCCAGCCTGCCCGCCGATTTGCCCGGCTATGACCGCGCCGGCCTGCGCGCCGGGATCGTGCATTTCGGCGTCGGCAATTTTCACCGCGCCCATCAGGCCGTCTATCTGGACCGGCTGATGAACATGGGAATGGGCCATGATTTCGCCATTATCGGCGCGGGCGTGATGCCGGCGGATACCGATGCGCGCGCGGTGCTGGCGGGGCAGGATTATCTTTACTCGGTCACTGCGCGCTCGGCCTTGGCGCAGGATATCCGCATCATCGGCGCGATGATCGACTATCTCGCGCCCGGCGATGCCGCCGCCATCATCGCGCGGCTGGCCGATCCCGCGATCCGCATCGCCAGCCTGACCATTACCGAGGGCGGCTATTTCCTTGACGCCGCCAGCGGGCGCTTCGATGCGGGCCACCCCGCGATTACCGCCGACGCGGCCGATCCCGGCGCGCCGGGCACGGTCTTCGGCCTGCTGGTCGCGGGGCTCAGGGCGCGGCGCGATGCGGGCGTGCCCCCCTTCACCATCATGTCCTGCGACAATATCCCCCATAACGGCCATGTCACGCGCGAGGCCGTGGTGGGCACAGCGCGCCTTTCCGACCCCGCGCTGGCTGACTGGATCGCGGCCCATGTCGCCTTCCCCAATGCCATGGTCGACCGCATCACACCGGCCACCGGCCCGCGCGAACGCGCCCTGATCCGCAAGGCCGGGATCGGTGACGACAGCCCCGTCTTCTGCGAGGATTTCACCCAATGGGTGCTGGAAGATCACTTCCCCGCCGGGCGCCCCCCGCTGGAAAGGGTCGGCGTGGAATTCGTGGGTGACGTGACGCCATGGGAGATGATGAAGATCCGCATCCTCAACGGCGGGCACGCCCTTCTGGCCTATCCGGCCGGGCTGATGGATATCGAGTTCGTCCATGAGGCGATGGAAAACGACCTCGTGCGCGGCTTTCTGACCCGGGTGGAGGAGGATGAGATCATCCCCGTCGTGCCCCCCGTCCCCGGCACCGATCTTCATGCTTATTTCGCGCGTGTGCGCGAGCGCTGCGCCAATCCCATGATCGGCGATACCATCCGCAGGCTTTGTCTTGACGGCTCGAACCGGCAGCCGAAATTCATCATCCCGACGATTGCCGACCGGCTGGCGGCAGGGGGCGCGGTGACCGGGCTGGCGCTGGCATCGGCCTTGTGGTGCCGTTACTGCGCGGGCGTCACCGACAGCGGGGCGGTCATCGCGCCCAATGATCCCGCCTGGGGGCGGCTGACCGGAACGGCGCTGGCGGCCAGGGATGATCCGCGCATCTGGCTGGAAATGCGCGATATCTACGGCGATACCGGCCAGAACCCCGTTTTCGCGCAGGAATTCGGGCATTGGCTGGCGCGGCTTTGGCAAGACGGCACGGCGGTGACGCTGCGGGGCTATCTGGACGGCGGGGCGCAGGGCTGAAAGGGGCAAGCGATGTATCTGGGGATCGACCTTGGCACCTCGGGCGTGAAGCTTCTGCTGATGGATGCGGGGCAGAAGGTGCTTGGCTCGGCCACGGCGGCGCTTACGGTCTCGCGCCCGGCTGATGGCTGGGCCGAGCAGGCACCGGATGACTGGATCGCCGCGACAAGGACGGCGCTGGCGGAACTCAGCTCAGGCCATGATCTGGGCGCGGTCGCGGGGATCGGGCTGTCGGGGCAGATGCACGGGGCGGTGGTGCTGGACGCGGGCGACCGGGTGATCCGGCCCGCGATCCTGTGGAACGATACGCGCGCGCATCATCAGGCCGCCCGGCTGGATGCGATGCCGGAATTCCGCGCCATCACCGGCAATATCGTCTTTCCCGGCTTCACCGCGCCCAAGCTTCTGTGGATGGCCAAGGAAGAACCCGATGCCTTCGCCCGTATCGCCTGCGTGATGCTGCCCAAGGATTACCTGCGGCTTTGGCTGACGGGCGAACGTGTCGCCGAAATGTCCGATGCCGCGGGCACAAGCTGGCTGGATACGGGCGCGCGGGCATGGTCCGGCGCGCTGCTGGATGCCACGGGGATGCGCGCTGACCAGATGCCGCGCCTTGTCGAAGGCACGGCGGTTTCGGGCCTGTTGCGCGCCGGAATCGCGGCGGAATTCGGGCTGAAACCGGGTATCCCCGTGGCCGGGGGGGCGGGCGACAATGCCGCCACCGCGGTTGGCGCGGGCACGGTGGCCGGGGGGCAGGGGTTTGTCTCTCTGGGCACCTCGGGCGTGCTTTTCGCCGCGACGGATCGCTATCTGCCGCGCCCCGAAAGCGCGGTTCACGCCTTTTGCCATGCGCTGCCGGGCATGTGGCATCAGATGGGGGTGATCCTGTCGGCATCGGCCGCGATGGAATGGCTGGCCACGATCACCGGGGCCACCCCCGCCACCCTGACCGCCGAGCTTGGCACCACATTGCGCCCGCCCGGTGAAATCACCTTCCTGCCCTATCTCTCGGGCGAGCGGACACCGCATAACGACGCGCAGGCGCGGGGCAGTTTCCACGGGCTGTCGGCGCGCGCCGACCGCGCCGCGCTGACCCAGGCCGTGCTGGAAGGGGTGGCATTCGGCTTTGCCGATAACCTTGCCGCGCTAAGGGCGGCAGGGTCGGACCCCGGCGCGCTTCTGGCGCTTGGCGGGGGCGCGCGTTCGCAATATTGGCTGCGCGCGATCGCCACGGCACTGGATCTGCCGGTGCTGGTGCCCGAAAGCGGCGATTTCGGCGCGGCCTTCGGGGCGGCAAGGCTGGGGATGATGGCCGCCACCGGGGCCGATCCGAAAACCGTCTGCACCCCCCCGAAAATCGCCGCCGAGATCCTGCCCGAACCCGCGCTCCGCCCCGATTTCGACGCCGCCCTGACCCGCTTCCGCGCCGCCTATCTGCGCGAGAAAGCCTAGCCGGCAGCCATGAACCGCCCGTGCCCTTCGCTTGGGCCTGGGCTTCTTCTGTCCATAAATATCCATATCCCGAACGCACCGCCTTCGGGGCCTGTCCGGCGGGGTGACACGCCGCCGCCCGCGCGCGCCGAACTGGCGGCGCGGCTATCCCTGCGGGTCGCGGGGGATGCGGCGGGCGCGGATCATGGTGTGCTGGCTGACGATCTCATAGCCGAGCCGCGCTGCCAGTTCGGCGCGCAGGCGGTTGATCTCGTCGCTTTGCAGCTCGATCACCTCGCCGCTGTCCAGATCGACCAGATGATCATGCTCGGCCGAGGGCGCGGCCTCGTAGCGGGCTGGCTCATTCTCAAGGGAAAGCTTGCGGATCAGCCCGGCCTCTTCCAGCGCGGAAAGCGTGCGATAGACGGTGGCCAGCGACATGGAATCATCCAGCCCCCGCGCGCGGGCCAGCAATTCATCGGCATTGGGGTGATCGGCGGCCTCCATCAACAAGGACAGAAGCGCCACGCGCTGCTGGGTCACGCGCAGCCCGGCATCGCGCAGGGCCTTGGCGAAATCCGTCGTCTCTGCACTCATCGGTGATGCCCCCTGCCCCTTTCTTCCGGTCTAGCGGCTATGGACGCGGCTGACAAGGAAATGCGAAAGCCTCTCATTTGCGGGTTGACTTATGCGAATGAATTGCATTTACAGTTATGGAAACAGATGCGGGGCAGCGATGCGGATGCGGGTGATCATGCGGGTGATGACGGGGGGCGCGGCCCTGGCGCTGATCCTTGCGGCTGCCGCGCCCGCCGAAGAACCCGCCCCCAGGCGCCTGAAGGTCGTCACCACCTTCACCGTGCTGGCCGATATGGCGCGCGAGGTCGCAGGCGACGCGGCCGATGTCGTCTCGATCACCAAGCCCGGCGCGGATATCCACAACTATGAGCCGACGCCGCAGGATTTCGTGCGCGCGCAGGATGGCGATCTGATCCTGCTGAACGGGATGAACCTTGAAATCTGGTTCGCGCAATTCCTGCGCAATCTTGGCCCGATCCCTTCCGTGGTGCTGACGGAAGGGATCGCGCCGATCCCGGTGTCCGAGGGCGCCTACCGGGGCATGCCCAACCCCCATGCCTGGATGAGCCTGCCCAACGCCATGATTTATATCGACAATATCGCCTCTGCCATGGCCGGACACGACCCGGACAATGCCGCGATCTATGCGGCCAATGCCGATGACTACAAGCGCAGGCTTCAGGCGGCGATCGGCCCCCTGGCCGCGCGGCTGGAAGCACTGCCCGAAGCCGCGCGCTGGCTGGTCACATGCGAGGGCGCGTTTTCCTATCTGGCGCGGGATTACGGGCTGGATGAGCTTTATCTCTGGCCGATGAACGCCGACCGGATGGGCACGCCCCATCAGATCCGCGCGGTGATCGACGGTGTGCGCGCCCATGACGTGCCGGTGGTGTTTTGCGAAAGCACCGTGAACACCGCGCCCGCGCAGCAGATCGCGCGCGAGACGGGCGCAGGTTACGGCGGCGCGCTTTACGTTGACAGCCTGTCGGCACCCGACGGGCCGGTGCCCAGCTATCTGGACCTGCTGCGCCTGACCACCGAAACCATCGCCGACGGGCTGACGAAGGGGGCTACACCATGAGCACCGACACCGATACCGATGACGGCATTCAGGCACGCGACCTGACCGTGACCTATCGCAACGGGCTGACCGCGCTTCGCCATGCCAGCTTTGCCATTCCGCGCGGCACGGTCACGGCGCTTGTCGGCGTGAATGGCGCGGGGAAATCCACGCTTTTCAAGGCGATCATGGGTTTCGTGCCGCTTGCCGGCGGCGATATCCGGCTGCTTGGCCTGTCGGTGCCGCAGGCGCTGAAGCGCAATCTGGTCGCCTATGTCCCCCAGTCCGAGGAAGTCGACTGGGCCTTCCCCGTGCTGGTCGAGGACGTGGTGATGATGGGCCGCTACGGCAAGATGAACCTGCTGCGCATCCCTTCGGAGGCGGACCGGGCGGCGGTCAGGGATGCGCTGATGCGCGTCGATATGTGGGACCTGCGCAAGCGCCAGATCGGGGAGCTTTCGGGCGGCCAGAAGAAGCGCGTCTTTCTGGCGCGGGCGCTGGCGCAGGACGGGCAGGTGATCCTGCTGGACGAGCCTTTCACCGGCGTTGACGTCAAGACCGAGGAACAGATCATCGCCCTTCTGGCCGAATTGCGCGCCGAGGGGCGGGTGATGCTGGTCTCGACCCATAATCTGGGCGCGGTGCCGGAATATTGCGACCGGGTGGTGCTGGTAAAGGGCACCGTGCTGGCTTACGGCCCCACCGCCACCACCTTCACGCGCGACAATCTGGAACGCACCTTCGGCGGCGTCTTGCGCCATTTCACCCTTGGCGGCGATGTGCTGCATGATGATGACGACGCCCGCGCAGTCACCATCTTTTCGGACGACGAGCGCCCGCTGGTGCATTACGGCGAGGAAATGCAGCGCCGCGAGGACGCATCATGAGCGTGCTCGCGGACCCTTTCGCCTATGGATTCATGCTCAGCGCCATGATGGTCGCGGCCCTGATCGGGGCGGTCTGCGCGTTCCTGTCGTGTTTTCTCATGCTCAAGGGCTGGTCGCTGATCGGGGATGCGCTGTCG
>JAUNTV010000462.1 GCA_030538515.1 Paracoccus sp. (in: a-proteobacteria) | reverse complement strand
ATCCAGCGCGCCGCTCAGGCGCAGGCTCATGCTTTCGATGAACACGTCCGAGGCCGCCCCGCCAAGCTGCGCGGCCATCCAGATTTCCTGCATGGGGGGCGTAAGCGGCACTGGCCCGCCCCCCGTTCCCGCCAGAATGCCCACGGTCTGCAAGCGGTCGATGGCGCGCGCGAAAGCATCGGCCACACGGTCGAAATCGGCCTGTTGATGGGCGGTGGTGAAAAACCACGGATAGCCGTCCAGCACATGAACGCCGTCCATGCGCATCAGCGCCTGGACCAGCCCCGCGCGCCCGTCCAGCCCGGACAGATTGACGATCAGCCAGCTTGAAAACCCCGTCACCGCAGGTGCCAGCCCGCGCGCCTGCAAGACCCCGTTCAGCCGGTCCTTGAGCGCCTGCGTCCGGGGCGCGATCTCATCGTAAAGCGCGCGGCCTTCGCCCCCGACATGATCCAGCACCGCCGAAACCGCCGCCAGCACAAGCGGATGGCGCACGAAGGTGCCCGCGAAGAAGGTGGGCGGCACCTCGGGGCGGCTGTCATCGCCAAAAGCCCAATGCCCGCCATCCAGCGCGTCCATGAAACGCGCATCCCCCGCCAGAACCCCGATGGGCATGCCCCCGCCCAGAACCTTGCCATAGGTGGCCATGTCGGGCCTGATGTTCCAAAGCTCCTGTATGCCGCCTTTGGCCACGCGAAAGCCGGTCACGATCTCATCCAGGATCAGCGCGGCGCGGCCCCGCGCCGTGACATCGCGCAGCGCCTCGACAAAGGCGCGAGGGCGCAATTCGGGGTTTCGGCTTTGCACCGGCTCGACCAGGACGGCGGCTATATCGTTGATATTCTTGCTGATCCAGTCAAGGGCTTCGTCGCTGCCATAGCTCAGCACCACCATATTCGAGACCGAGGCTTGCGGCACGCCCGCCACAGCCGGAAGCGCCACCGGATCGCCCGCGCGCCGTGCGCGCACTAGAACCTCATCGAACTGGCCGTGATAGTCGCCGTTGAAGGTGACGACGGTATCGCGTCCCGTCACCGTGCGCGCCAGCCGGATCGCTGCCATCACGGCCTCTGATCCGGTATTGCAGAAGGTCACGCGCTCATGCCCGGTCAGGGTCAGGAATTTCCGCGCCACCTCATGGGCAAGGGGGGTCTGCGGGCCGATGGCGAAGCCCTTCTCCAACTGGGCCGAAACCGCGCTTGTGACGAAATCGGGGGCATGGCCGAAGGCGGTCTGGCCAAAGCCATTGACCAGATCAAGGAAGCGGTTGCCGTCCGGGTCGGTCAGATACGCGCCTTTCGAGGTCTCGGCGATGATCGGAAAGACCAGTTCCTTCCATTCCGGGCGGAAGCCGCCAGCGCTGCGCGGATCGGCAAGCGCGCGGCGGTTTTCCTGCGTGCGCGCCTTGGAGGTCGGGAATTTCGCGCTGTATTCGGCGGTCAGCCGGTCGATGAAGGCCTGCTGTTCAGGCGTGATATCGCTGCCACTCGCCGCGCGCCGGTTGAGATCGAAGCGCGAGGGTTCCGCAGGTGCCCCGGCGGGGGC
>JAUNTV010000461.1 GCA_030538515.1 Paracoccus sp. (in: a-proteobacteria) | reverse complement strand
GCAGCGGCGCGATACGGCGGATTATCTAAAACAGCCCCGGGGGGTTCCCGGCGATAGAGGCGTAATCGCGCTCGAACTCGGCCGCGCGCGCGGCCAGAGGCACCTCCAGTGTCAGACGCGGGGCCTCTGCGATGCCCTGCCAGACCGCGCGCGGCAGTGACAGCGCCCCGATGCGCGAGCTTTCGGCCTCGACCAGCACCGGGCGCGCGGGGTCCAGCCCCTCGATCGCGGCGGCCAGCCGGCCCTCGAACAGCTTCTGTCCGGGTTGTGCCCCGCGCGTGCCGAACAGGCTGCCGCGATGACGGGCCAGCCCCTCAAGATCGATGACCTGATGGCCGCGCGCCGCCAGCCTGCCAAGAATCGCGGTTTTCGCGCTGCCGGTATTGCCGTCAAGAACGATGACCGGCGCGGTGAAACCCTGCTGCTGCACCCGCGCCACCACCAGCCTGCGCCAGCTTTTATAGCCGCCCTCGATCCGCGCCACGCGCCAGCCGATCTGCGCAAAAATCGCCGCCATCGCGCCGGATCGCTGCCCGCCGCGCCAGCAATAGATCAGGGGCTGCCAGCCACCGGGCCGGTCACGCAAGACCCCCGCCAGATGGCGCGCGATATTCGCGGCCACAAGCGCCGCCCCGATCTTGCGCGCATCGAAGGGCGAGACCTGCTTGTAGATCGTGCCCACCTGCGCGCGCTCATCATCGCTCAGCACGGGCAGGTTGATCGCGCCGGGAAGGTGATCTTCGGCGAACTCAGCCGGTGCGCGCACGTCGATGATCTCATCAAAACGGCCTGACGCGGCAGTGACCGCATCAAGCCGCAAAAGCACCGGATCGCTCAAGTCAGGGGCTTAGAAGACATAGACCGGCGTGCCGATGGGCACCTGCTCGAACAGCGCCATCACGGCCTCGTTGCGCATGCGGATGCACCCGTTCGAGACCGCCCGCCCGATCGATCCCGGCTCGGTCGTGCCATGGATGCGGATGGCGGTGTCATTGCCGCGCGCGTCGTAAAGATAAAGCGCGCGCGCCCCAAGCGGGTTCTGCGGGCCACCGGGCATGCCGTTTCTGTATTTCGCATATTGGCCCGGATTGCGCGCGATCATGTCGGGCGTGGGCGTCCAGCTTGGCCATTCCGCCTTGCGGCCGACACGGGCGCGACCCTTCCAGACCAGTTCGCGCGTGCCCACCGCCACCCCGTAACGGATGGCCCGGCCCGGCGCGATGACATGGTAAAGAAAGAACTTGTCCGAGACGACGATGATCGAGCCGACCTCGAACCCCTCGCGGATCGGCACCTCGACGGGCTGATAGGGGTCGGTCTGGGTTGCGGTCTGGGCAGCCTGCGACAGCGCCAGCGAAGGCATAAGGGCCAGCGGCAGGGCCAAACCAAGGATCTGACGGCGGTTCATAAGATTTCTTTCATAAAACAGACGTTTTTTACAAGATACATGCTCGGGCGCGGCAACTCAATCCCGGCGCGCGCGCCGCTTTTCGTGACGGCCTGTGCCCTGCCCGCCAGGCTCAGGCTGCTGGCCTTGGGGCCGGGCTGCG
>JAUNTV010000059.1:10736-12121 GCA_030538515.1 Paracoccus sp. (in: a-proteobacteria) | reverse complement strand
ACGATCAGTCGATCTATGGCTGGCGCGGGGCCGAGGTCGGCAATATCCTGCGCTTCGAGACCGATTTCCCCGGCGCGAAGGTGATCCGGCTGGAGCAGAATTACCGCTCGACCCCGCAGATTCTGGGCGCGGCCTCGGGGCTGATCGCGGCCAACAAGGGGCGGCTTGGCAAGACCTTGTGGACCGATGCGCCGGACGGGCTGCCGGTCAGGCTGATCCACCATTGGGACAGCGAGGCCGAAGCCCGCTGGATCGGTGAGGAGATCGAGGATTTCCACGCCGGCACCCGTCGCAGCATGGGCCGGCACGATCTGAACAATATGGCGATCCTGGTGCGCGCCAGCCATCAGATGCGCGCTTTCGAGGACCGCTTCCTGACCATCGGCCTGCCCTATCGCGTCATCGGCGGCCCGCGCTTCTATGAACGCCAGGAAATCCGCGACGCCATGGCCTATTTCCGGCTGGCGGTGTCGCCCGCCGATGATCTGGCCTTCGAGCGGGTCGTGAACACCCCCAAAAGGGGGCTGGGCGAGAAGGCCGTGCAGGCCATTCAGGCCGAGGCACGCGCCCTGGCCCAGCCCCTGCTGATCGGCGCGCGATCCGTCATCACCAACGGGCTTCTGGGCGGCAAGGGCGCGGCCAATCTGCGCGAATTCACCGATGCGATGGGGCGCTTCCATGCCGATGCCATCGACCCGGCCGTCAGCCATATCGAACTGGCCGAACGCATTCTGGATGAGACCGGCTATACCGCCATGTGGCAGAACGACAAATCGCCCGAGGCGCCGGGCCGGCTGGAAAACCTGAAGGAACTGGTCAAGGCGCTGGAGGAATTCGACAATCTTCAGGGCTTTCTGGAACATGTCGCCCTTGTCATGGACCGCGACAATGATGAGGCGCAGGACGCGGTTTCCATCATGACGCTGCATGCCGCCAAGGGGCTGGAATATCCGATCGTCTTTCTGCCGGGATGGGAGGACGGCCTGTTCCCCAGCCAGCGCAGCATGGATGAAGCGCCGGGCAAGGGGCTGGAGGAAGAGCGCCGTCTGGCCTATGTCGGTCTGACCCGCGCCGAAAAGCTGGCCACGATCAGCTTCGCCGGAAACCGCCGCCTTTACGGGCAATGGCAAAGCGCGCCCGCCTCGCGTTTCATCGACGAATTGCCCGAGGCGCATATCGACGTGCTGAGCGCGCCGGGGCTTTACGGGCAGGGCTACACCGCCCCGACGGTCCATGCGGGGAATGATTTCGGGGCCTCAATTCAGGAACGAGCGGCCAGGGCCGATGTCTATAACTCGCCCGGCTGGAAGCGCATGACTGAGCGCGGCGGAAGCCGGGGAAAGCCGCGCGTGCCCGCCTCGATCATCATCGATGCCGAGGCGGTG
>JAUNTV010000059.1:0-10726 GCA_030538515.1 Paracoccus sp. (in: a-proteobacteria) | reverse complement strand
TCGCACCGGCGACCGCGTTGCACATCCGAAATTCGGCGAGGGCGTGATCATGGGCATTGCCGAGGATACGCTGACCATCGAATTCGCCACCGGTTTCAGGAATGTAAAGGCCGGCTATGTCCAGCCCGCCGTGCCGAAAGGGGCCGCGGTGGGGGATGACATGCCCTTCTGATCGGGCGGGCATATCCGGGGCGCGGTCAGGCAGCACCGGGGCTCTGCCCCGGACCCCGAGGTATTTTTCGCACTGATGAGAGGGGCCAGAGTGTTTCCGGGCCGGGCTGATCTGGCGCGATGCCGGGGTTCAGGGGCGTGCCCGGTTCAGGGTGCCGCGCCGCCCTGATTGTCGGTCAGCGCCTTTTGCAATGCGGGCAGGAAGCGGTTGGTGTAATCGTCGCGGATCAGCGGGCCGGCGTGGCGGTAAAGGATGCGGCCTTCACCATCGATGATGAAGGTTTCCGGCGGCGCGCTGACGCCCCAGTCGATGGCCCCGCGGCCGCGCGGGTCGGTGGCCAGGGCCTGGAACGGGTTGCCGTCTTCGGCCAGAAAGCGCAGCGCGTCGGCTTCCGGGTCTTTCAGGTCGACACCGTAAACCGGCATTTCCTGAGACAGCGCCATCAGCGTCGGATGTTCGGCCCGGCATGGCGGGCACCAGCTTGCCCAGAAATTCACCAGCTTCACGCCGGGCTGGCGCAGCATCTCATCGGTCAGCAGGGTATTTCCGGGCAGCGTGGTCGCGGGCAAGGGCGGGGCCTCGCGCCCGATCATGGTCGAGGGCAGGCCGGAGGGGTCGTCCCGGCCCATGCCCCACAAAAGCACCACGGCAAGGCCGAAAAACAGCAGCGGCGGGATCAGCATCACGGGCTTAACGCGCATTGCGCTTGCCCTCCTGCGTGTCAAGCGCGCGTCTGGCACGTGCATTGCGCGCAAGGCTTTGCCAGATCAGCCCCACCAGCAAGGTCACGCTGACGCCGTAGGACAGGAAAACCGGAATCGTATATTTTCCAAGGTCGATCATGGGCGGGTCTCGCGGGCTTGCAGGGCAGAGGTGCGGCGGATGCGGATCTCGGTCCGGGTGCGGATCAGCAGAAGTGCCAGAAACATCAGAAAAAAGCCGGTCATGCACAGATACAGCGGGTAGCGGTAGACGGCGCTCATCCTTTCGCCCGAGGCCAGCGACAACGATGCGCCCTGATGCAGCCCCTGGCTCCAGAAAAGCGCGGCATAGCGCGAGATCAGCGCGAAAACCGAGCCGACAAGGCAGAGCACACCGGTCAGATCGGCGGCGCTGTCGGGGTTCTCGATCGCTTCCCAAAGCGCGATATAGCCGAAATAGAACAGCAAAAGCACAAGGAAAGATGTCAGGCGCGGGTCCCATTCCCACCACGTCCCCCAGGTCGGTTGCCCCCATGCGGCACCCGTCACCAATGCGATCAGCGTCATCACCGCGCCGATGGGGGCCGCGGCCTTGGCGGCGAGCGCACTGACATGGTGGCGCCGGATGATCCAGATGAGCGAGGCGACCAGCATCATCAGCCAGATATTGATCGCCATCATCGCCGCCGGGACATGCACGAACATGATCTTGACCGACGCGCCCTGACGGAAATCGGGCGGGGTGGTCAGCCCCCAGATCACGCCCCCGATGGTGCAGATACCCGCGCCCGCGACGACCACGGGCAGCACCCGCCCCGAAGCGCGCATGAATTTGACAGGATTGGCATATTCCCAGATCGACATGGGCCTTCCTAACCCAGCGTGGACGGGCGGTGAAGCCCCTAGCGCAGATTGATACGTAATGCCGCAGAGGCCGCGAAGGGGATCAGCGCCAGCACCAGCAGCGTGATCGCGGCCAGAAAGATCAGCGGTGTGGTCGGGTCTGCCCCCATGGCACCGCGCCTTGTGGCCTCGGCCCCGAAGATCAGCGTGGGCACGTAAAGCGGCAGCACCAGCAGCGACAAAAGCAGCCCGCCCCGCCGCAGCCCCACGGTCAGCGCCGCCCCGAAAGCCCCCAGCATCGACAGCGCGGGCGTGCCGATCAGAAGCGAGGCGATGAGCCAGCCGATGGATTCGGACGGCAGGAACAGCAGAAACCCGAAGAGGGGCGCGGCGATGATCAGCGGCAGGCAGGCGCTGAGCCAATGCGCCGCCGCCTTGATGGCCACGACCCCTTCCAGCGGGATCGGCGCGGTCGCCAGAAGATCGAGCGAGCCGTCTTCGTGATCCAGCGCAAAGATACGGTCAAGCGACAGCAGGCAGGCCAGAAGCGCCCCCAGCCAGAGCATCCCCGGCGCGATCGGGGCCAGAAGCGCGGGCTCGGGCCCGGTGCCGAAGGGGATCAGCGCGCAGAGGATCAGGAAAAAGCCGAGACCAAGCCCGACCCCCCCGCCCGAGCGGACCGCAAGGCGCAGATCGCGTGCCAGAAGGGCGATCATATGCGCCCCCCGCGACAGGACCGGGGGCGCGGATGGGCGCAAGGCGGGCTGATCGGGCCGCCCCTGCGAGTGCTGGTGGCTGGCCGGGGGCGGTTCATGCGAAGGCCTCGTTAAAGCCGGCGGGGGTGGTGGAGCTTGCGCCGGGGCGGGCGCGGAACGGGGTCAGATCAAGGGCGGTGGCCTCGGGCAGGCCCAGATCGATATGGGTGGCGATCAGCGCCGCGCCCCCCTGCGCCAGATGCGCGCGCACGCTACCCGCGAAAAGTGCCACGGATTGCGCATCAAGCGAAACCGTCGGCTCATCCAGCACCCAAAGCGGGCGGCCTGTCACCAGCAGCCGCGCCAGCCCCAGCCGCCGCTTCTGGCCGGCCGAAAGCGTGCCCGCCGGGCGATCGGCCAGGTCATCCAGATGCAGCGCGGAAAGCGCCGGGCCGATGCCGGCATGGCCGAATATCCCCGCCCAGAAGGTCAGGTTCTCGGCCACGCTCAGCGCCGTTTTCAGCCCGTCGGCATGGCCGGCATAGGCCACGGCATCGGGGGCGATTTCGATCCTGCCGGCGGTGGGGGGTTGCAGGCCGGCCACCGTGCGCAGCACCGTGGTCTTGCCGATCCCGTTCGGCCCGCGCAGGATCAGCGCCTGACCGCGCGCAAGCGAGAAGCCCAACCCCTCGACCGCGCGCAGGCCGCCCCGCGCGACGGCCAGATCATGAACGGTAATGAGGCTCATACCGGCATGAGCGCGCAGGCGACGCGGCGCCCCTCGGCCAGCAGCACGTTATAGCTGCGCGCAGCGGCGGGCGAGGACATCGGCTCGGTCATCAGCCCGTGCCGGTCAAGCGCGTCGAGAAGCGGGCGCGGCAGGGGCGCGATATCCGCACCCATGCCGATCAGCAGGATATCGGCGTGGCTTGCAAGCGCCAGAAGCGGGGCCGGATCATCCAGCCCCGCCCATGCCGTCACCCCAAGGGCCGAGACAGTCACCCCGCCCTCATGGACCTGCCCGCCGATGCGGAAGAAACCGGGGCCGTAGCCGTCGACGGGGCGCGCGCCGCCCGACGGGAACTGCACCTCGGTCAGTCGCATCAGGGGCCGTCCCGGAACTGGTCGGGCAGCGCTTCGGGATCGGGCTTGGACCAGTCCCGTTTGACCCCCAGCCAGAGCACGATATTCTTCGCCATATAGATCGAGGAATAGGTGCCGATCACGATCCCCAGCGTGATCGCGAAGACGAAGCCCCGGATCACGTCACCGCCCAGAAACAGCAGCGCCAGAAGCGCCACCAGCGTCGTCCCCGAGGTCATGATGGTCCGGCTGAGCGTCTCGTTCACCGACAGGTTCATCACGTCGCGCAGCGGCATCACCTTGTATTTCATCAGGTTTTCCCGCAAGCGGTCAAAGACCACCACGGTATCGTTGATCGAATAGCCAAGAATGGTCAGCAGGGCGGCGATGATGGTCAGATCGAACCTCAGCTGGAGCAGGCTGAACACCCCCAGCATCACCAGCACGTCATGACCAAGCGAAATGAAGGCACCGACCGCGAACTGCCATTCGAAGCGCAGCCAGATATAGGCCGAGATCCCGACCAGAGAGGCCATGACCGCCCAGATCGCCGTCATGATGAGTTCGCCCGACACCTTCGGCCCGACCGATTCGACGGAAGGGAAGGTCACGCTCGGGTCGACTTCCTTCAGCGCGGCCTCGACGCGGGCGATGGTCTCGGGGTCGACGGCCTCGGCGTTTTCCTGGGCCGAGATGCGGATCATCGCCACATGCTGATTGGCGGCGAAGGTCGGGTCGAACACTTCGGTGATGGCCACATCGCCCAGGTCCAGCGGGCTAAGCGCCTGCCGGTATTCGCCGACATCGATGGGCTGGCGCGCCTCGGTGCGGATGGTGGTGCCGCCCCGGAAATCGATGCCGAAATTCAGCCCCATGATCAGCAGAATCACGACCGAGGCCAGCATCAGCACCGCCGAGAAGCCAAAGGTGATCGGCTGATAGCGGAAGAAGTCGAAATTCGTTTCGTCGGGGACAAGTTTAAGTCGCCAGCCCATTCTTACACCTCAATCGTCTTGGGCCGCGCCCGCTCGAACCACAGAATGATCATCATCCGCGTGATCCAGAGCGCGGTGAAAACCGAGGTCGCGATACCGATGGCCAGCGTGACCGCGAAGCCCTTCACCGGGCCGGCCCCCATCATGAACAGGATCAGCGCGATGATCATCGTCGTCACATTGGCATCCACGATGGCCGACATGGCGTGGCTGTAGCCTTCCTGGATCGCGCGCGCCGGACCCTTGTTTCGCCGCAGTTCCTCGCGGATACGTTCGAAGACAAGCACATTGGCGTCAACGGCGGTGCCGATGGTCAGCACGATCCCGGCGATCCCCGGCAGTGTCAGCGTGGCCCCGATCAGTGACAGCACCCCGAAGATCATCGCCACGTTCAGCGTCAGCGCGATCGAGGCGAAGACACCGAACAGCCCGTAGCTTGCGATCATCAGGATCACCACGGCGGCGAACCCCACGATCGAGGCGACCCGGCCCGCATCGATACTGTCCTGCCCGAGTTCCGGGCCGATGGTGCGTTCTTCCAGAAAGCTCAGCTCCGCCGGCAGGGCACCCGCGCGCAGAAGCACCGCCAGCTGGGTCGAGCCCGCCACATCCATCGAACCCGAGATCTGCCCCGAGCCGGTGGTGATCGCATCGCGGATCACCGGGGCCGAGATGACCTCATCATCAAGGACGATGGCGAAGGGCTGGCCGATATTGGCTGCCGTATAGGCCCCGAACTTCCGCGCCCCCGAAGGGTTGAAGGTGAAATTCACCGAGGGCTGGCCGTTCTGGTCGAAGCTCGGCTGCGCATTGGTCAGATCCTCGCCGGTGACGACGGGGCTTTCCTCGACGATATAGAAAACGCCCGGCTCATCAAGCGAGGGCAGCACCGCATTGCCCAGCCCCGGCGCGGCGGCACCGTCCGTGGTGCGCCCGATGACGGGGTTGAAGGTCAGCTTGGCGGTCGTGCCGATCAGATCCTTCAATTCGGCGGCCGACCCGATGCCGGGCACCTGGATCAGAATACGGTCGCTGCCCTGACGCTGGATCGTCGGCTCGCGCGTGCCGACCTCATCCACGCGGCGGCGCACGATTTCCAGCGATTGCTGGACGGTGCGGCTGTCAGTCGCCGATTTTTCGGCATCCGACAGCTTGATGCGCAGCACATTGCCCGAGGCCGAGATATCGATGTCGTTCTGCCCCGCCCCGCTCAGCGTCACGACCGGCGTGGCAAGGCTGCGCGCGGCGGCAAGGGCGGCGGCCATCTGATCGGGGTTGCCGATCTCGACGTAAAGTTCACCCACCGGCGCGCTGACACGGCGCACCGCGCCGACGGTCTCGCGCTGCTCGGTCAGCAGGCGGCGCAGCTCGGGCCACAGCGAATCCATCCGCGCCTTGTAGACATCCTCGACATTCACTTCGGCCAGAAGATGCGCGCCGCCGCGCAGGTCCAGCCCCAGATTGACAAGGCGCGACGGAAGCCAGCTTGGCCAGCCGTCGATGGCGGCCTGCTGCTCTTCGGTCACGAAACCGGCCTGCCGGGATTCGGCCAGTGCGTCGTTATGGGCCTCGACGCGGCTGTAGAACAGGTTCGGCATGGCCCAGAACAGACCAAGTGCCGCCACGCCTATGATCAGGACGCGTCTCCAAAGCGGGATATCGAGCATGTCGGGAAAGCCTTACGGACTTCAGGAATTGGCAGCGACGGGCGCGGTCTTGCTCAGCACCTGCGAAATGGTCGAACGCACGACGCGCACCTTCACGCCCTGCGCGATCTCGACCGAGACCTCATCGTCCTTCACATCAGTGACCTTGCCGATCAGACCGCCCTGCGTGATCACGTGATCGCCCCGTTTCAGTGCCGCGACCATCGCCCGGTGGTCCTTCATGCGCTTCTGCTGCGGGCGCAGGATCAGGAAATACATGATCACGAAGATCAGGATCAGCGGGATGAACTGGGCGAATGCGCTGGCGCCGCCAGCGCCACCGGCGGCTTGCGCATAGGCAGGGGAAATGAACATCGGCGGTCCTTTCGGATGGTCGGTCTGGATGGGTCGGGCGCGCATGGCACCCCCGGATTGCGGCGCAACCTAATCTTCGCGGGCGGCAATAGCAAGAAAGCCGCCTCAAAGCTTCTGTGATTGCGTAACGACACGGCGGTGGACAGGACGCGCGCGCTATGGCAGGGCTGCCCCGCAAGAAGGAGAGAGCCATGCCCCAAAGCGCCGCCCCCGCCCCTGGCACCACATCCGACCGCAACCAGACCGAAATCGCCCGGCTGATCGCCATCATGGCCGCGCTTCGCGACCCCGAAAAGGGTTGCCCCTGGGATATCGAGCAGGATTTCGCCTCGATCGCGCCCTATACGATCGAGGAAGCCCATGAGGTCGCCGATGCCATCGCGCGCGAGGCATGGGATGAATTCCCGTCCGAACTGGGGGATCTGCTGCTTCAGGTCGTGTTTCACGCGCAGATGGCGCAGGAAAAGGGCATGTTCGGCTTCGCTGATGTGGCCGCGAAGATCTCGGACAAGCTGATCGACCGCCACCCCCATGTTTTCGGCAGCGAATCGCGCGACAAATCCGCCGCGCAGCAGGTCAGGGACTGGGAAACCATCAAGGCGGCGGAACGCGCGGCCAAGGCGGAAAAGGGCGTTCTGGACGGCGTGGCGCTTGGCCTGCCCGCGCTCAGCCGGGCGCTGAAGCTGCAAAACCGCGCGGCGCGCGTGGGCTTCGACTGGCCGGAGGCTTCGCAGGTGCTGGACAAGCTGGCCGAGGAAAGCGCCGAACTGGTCGAGGCACGCGACCGCGGCGACCGCGCCCATCTGGCCGAGGAATTCGGTGATCTTCTGTTCGTCATGGCCAATCTGGCCCGGCATCTGGACATCGACCCCGAAGAAGCCCTTCGCGGTGCCAATGCCAAGTTCACCCGCCGCTTTCAGGCCATCGAGGCCGCGCTTGCCGCCCAGGGCCGCCGCCCCGAAGACAGCACCCTGGCCGAGATGGATGCGCTGTGGAATGCCGCCAAAGCAGCCGGGCGCGCATCCCCCTGAACCCGGACAAGCGCCGGGCCCGCCTTGTCACCCCCTGCAAGGGGGGCAGTCAGTCATGAGTATCCGGGCCCCGGACCGCTGCGCGCGCGCGCCCCGGCATATGACGCGCTAAAGGCGCCGGAAGGTCAGATAGGCGGGCGGGCGGCCTTCGCGCAGGGCCTTTTGTTCATAGCGTGTCGAAAACCAGTCATCCCATGGCGCGGTGCCGTGGCTGACAAGCGCGAAACCGGCTTTCGGCACTTCTTCAAGCGTCTGCTCGACATAAGAGGGGATATCCGTCGCCACGCGGAATTCGGCATCCGGTGCCATGACCCGGTGAAGCGGGATCAGATGCTCAGGCGTGACGAAGCGGCGGCGGTGGTGGCGCGTCTTGGGCCATGGGTCGGGATAGTTCAGAAAGGCCCTGGCGATGGCCCCGTCCGGCAGCACATCCATCAGATCGCGGGCATCGCCGGGATGGACGCTGACATTTTCCACCCCCGCCGCCTTGATCTTGCCGACCAGCATTGCCACGCCATTGATGAACGGCTCGCAGCCGATGATGCCGATTTCGGGATAGCGGGCGGCCATATGAACCATATGTTCCCCCCCGCCGAAGCCGATTTCCAGCCAGACCGGCCGGTCATCCCCGAAAATCGCGTTTTCCGGCAGCATCCTGCGTTCGGGGTTGTCGGCATGCGTGATGCCTTGCGGGCGCAGCAGGCCAAGATCATCGGCCAGATAGCCCTTCTGGCTGCGCCTGAGCGTCTTGCCATGGCGTCGGCCATAGAAATTGCGATGAGTCGGGTTCGGATCGAAGGGCTTTTCGGACATGGGCCGAGCATGTGGCAAGGCCCGTCCTTCCCGTCAAGCCCCCCCTCCGGGATGCCGGCCGGGCGCGATCGGCAGCACTTGAGGAGATGACGATCGCATGAAGCGCCGCGCCATGCCACAGCGATCACCGCAGGGCGTTCGCCATCCACCACAGGCCAGATCACGCGCCCAGCCCTGCCGCCCTTCATGATCAGTGCCGCAAACCGAGCATGGGGCGGGACCGGGTTTCCAGCCGCCGCCCGCCCGCTGACAGATGCGGGCCATCGTGCGGGCCGCGCGGGCCCTTACGGCGCAAGGCGGCTGATGATCACCGTGACCTCGGGCTTCTTGCCGATTTCCTCCATCGTCACCTGACGGGTGATCTTGCGCACGGCGTCTTCCAGCTTCTGGTCATCGGCCACGGTCTTGCCATCGGCGCGTTCCAGAAACTCGGCCAGTTCGCTTTCCACCATCTCGGCGACCGGCTGGTTCGAGCGCCCGCGTTCGGGCAGGCCCATCGGCTCGACCCAGGCGTCAGGGAAGGGGTTGTCCTGTTCGTCCACGATGACGCTGACGGTCACATGCCCGTTCAGCGCCATGCGGATGCGGTCGCGGATCACCCCGTCAAGCGCGCCGATCAGGACCGAACCGTCCAGATAGATCCGCCCGGCCTCGATATGTTCGGCCACCTTCGGCTTGTCCGCAGTGATATCCACCACGGTCCCGTTGGTCGCCACGACCGAGGCGATGCCCTTTTCACGCCCGATCGCCGCATGTTCGCGCAGGTGCATGTGTTCGCCATGCATGGGCAGCAGGACCTTTGGCTTGATCAGGTCGTGCACGGCTTCCAGATCGGGGCGGTTGGCATGGCCCGAGACGTGGAAGGTGCCGTCATTATTGTCAAAGACATCGACCCCCAGTTCCGAGAACTGGTTCATGATATTGATCACGCCACGCTCATTGCCGGGAATGACGCTGGAACTGAACAGGAAGCTGTCGCCTTCCTGCAAGCGGATGCCCAGATAAGAACCGCGCGCAAGCTGCGCGGTCGCCGCGCGGCGTTCGCCCTGACTGCCGGTGACGATCAGCATGACCTCGTTGCGGGGCAGGTTGGCGGCCTCTTCGGGGCTGATGGTCTGCGGAAAGTTCTGCAAGATCCCGGTCTGCATCGCCGCCTGCGTCATGCGCCGCATGGATCGGCCAAGCAGGCAGACCTTGCGCCCCGCCGCCACGCCCGCCTCGGCCAGCGTCTTCAGCCGCGCGATATTCGAGGCAAACGTCGTGGCCGCCACCAGATTGGGTTGCGCGATGACGAAATCAAGAATGGGATTGGCCAGCATCGCCTCGGACCGGCCGGGATGGGTGCTGAACACATTGGTCGAATCGCAGGTCAGCACCTTCACGCCGCCCGCCTCATGCGCGATTTCATGCCAGAGGATCGGCTCGAACGGTTCGCCCACCACGGGGCTGCCATCCAGCTTGAAATCGCCCGTATGCACGATCCGCCCCACCGGCGTGTCGATGATCAGGGCCGAGCTTTCCGGGATCGAATGGCTGATCGGCACGAACTGGACACGGAACGGGCCGGCCTCGACCACGGCCGGGCGGGGTTCGTGGATATGGACGGCATCGGCGGGAAGGCCGCGTTCTTCCAGCTTCAGCCGCGCCAGCGCACCGGTGAACTTGCGGCAATGGACAGGCTTTTCCAGCCGGTCCCACAACAGGCCAAGCGCGCCCACGTGATCTTCATGGCCATGGGTGATGAAGATCGCCTCGATCCGGTTCCTGTTGGCCTGAAGCCATGCCGTATCGGCCATGATCAGATCGACGCCGGGCGTGCCGTCCATATCGCCGAAGGTGACGCCCAGATCGATCAGGATCAGGCGCTCCTTTCCCTTGGGGCCATAGCCGTAGACATAGGCGTTCATGCCGATTTCGCCCGCGCCGCCAAGCGGCAGATAGATAAGCCGGTCAGACATTCCCCGCCTCCTTGTTATGATCATAGATAAGCCGCAGCCCGTGGACGGTCAGGTCATCTTCAACACTGTCGAAAACATCCGTTCCCTGTTCAAACAACGGTGCAAGCCCGCCGGTTGCAATGACCTTCATCGGCAGCCCGGTCTCGCCCCTGATCTGGGCGACGATGCCTTCGACCAGACCGATGTAGCCCCAGAAAATCCCCGACTGGATACAGGCGACCGTATTGGTGCCGATCACCTTCGCGGGCTTGGTCACATCGACATGCGGCAGCGAGGCCGCGCCCATATGCAGCGCCTCGAGGCTCAGGTTCACGCCCGGCGCGATCACCCCCCCCACATAGGCCCCGTCAGGCCCGGCCACGTCGAAGGTGGTCGCGGTGCCGAAATCCACCACGATCAGATCGCCGCCATGGC
>JAUNTV010000460.1 GCA_030538515.1 Paracoccus sp. (in: a-proteobacteria) | reverse complement strand
TTCCCGATATGCATCTGACCATCAACGGCGGCATCCAGCCCGATATGGTGGCGGATCATCTGGCGGTGATGGACGGGGTGATGGTGGGGCGCGCGGCCTATCATCAGCCATGGGATGCGCTTGGCGCGGCGGATGCGCATTGGGGGGACAGGCCGCCCTTCCTGCACCCCGAGGATGCCGCCCGCGCCATGCGCCCCCTGATCGCACGCTGGCTGGCCGAGGGCGCGCGCATCCACCAGATCAGCCGCCATATGCTGGGGCTGTTTCATGGTCGCCCTGGCGCGCGACTGTGGCGAAGAACGCTCAGCGAGGGGGCCTCGAAAGCACAAAACCCCGCCGAGGGGCTTGCGCTTTACGACGCGGCATTGGATCAGGTGCTTGACGCGACGGAGGCCGCATGTCCGAACTGATCCTTTCCGCGGCGATGCTTGCCGCAACCGGTGCCCTCGCGGGCGTGCTGGCGGGGCTTCTGGGCGTGGGGGGCGGCATCGTTCTGGTGCCGGCCTTCTTCTACCTGTTCAGCGCGGCGGGCTACGGCTCGGATGATCTGATGCAGATCTGCCTTGCGACGTCGCTGGCGACCATCGTGGTGACCTCGGTGCGGTCAGTCATGGCGCATCATCGCAAGGATGCGGTCGACTGGCAGATCCTGAAGGACTGGGCGCTTGGTATCGCCCTTGGCGCGGCGGCGGGCGTGGTCATGGTGGCGTCCCTGCGCACCCATACGCTTCAGATCATTTTCGGCGTGCTGGTCGCGGTGATCGCACTTTACATGATGTTCGGGCGCGCATCCTGGCGGCTGGCCGATGAGATGCCGCAGGGCCCGGTGAAATATCTTCTGGCGGCGGTGACGGGCTTTCTGTCGGTGCTTCTGGGCATTGGCGGCGGCTCGATCGGGGTGCCCTTGATGACGCTGCACGGGCGACCCATTCATCGCGCGGTGGCGACGGCGGCGGGGTTCGGGGCGCTGATCGCGGCGCCCTCGGCACTGCTGTTTTTGCTGACGCCCACCGAAAACGCGCCGCCCGGCACCATCGGCGCGGTGAATATCCCCGCGTTTCTGATCGTGATCGCCATGACGCTGCTGACCGCGCCTTATGGTGCCACGCTGGCGCATCGGCTGGATGCGAAAATGCTGAAGAAGGTCTTTGCGGGCTTTCTGATGCTGGTGGCGCTGAACATGCTGCGCAAGGCTATTTTCTGAAAGGAACCCCGCTTATGTCCCATGGTCCCGCCATGCCCATGTCATCGCGCGCCGGCCAGCCGCTTCGCGGCCGCGCCGCCATTCCCGGCGACAAGTCGATCAGCCACCGCGCGCTGATCCTTGGCGCGCTGGCGGTCGGCCGGACCCATATCACCGGGCTTCTGGAAGGGCAGGACGTGCTGGATACCGCCCGCGCGATGCAGGCCTTCGGCGCAAGGGTGGAACGCCTTGGCCCCGGCGAATGGGTGGTGGACGGCGTGGGCGTGGGCGGGTTTTCCACGCCTGAAAGCGTGATTGATTGCGGCAATTCCGGCACCGGCGTGCGGCTGATCATGGGGGCGATGGCG
>JAUNTV010000459.1 GCA_030538515.1 Paracoccus sp. (in: a-proteobacteria) | reverse complement strand
GGCCAGCGTGACATCATTTATCGCGGCGGACCGGGGCGCGGCAGCATGTATGCGGATCTCACGGAATCGGGGCGCGCGCAGCAATATGACGCCACGACGCGCGAAACTTTCGATATCGCCTGGCCCTTCGGCAACCTTGTCACCCACCGGATGGAAGGGCTGGATCTGAATTACGACTATCGCACATGGGTCGAAAACGGCAGTCAGGACCGCCATATGCTGACCATCGCCAGGGGCAGCAGCTATTGCGGGCTTGACGAGGCATTTACCCGTGAAACCGCACGCATCGGCCGCTTGGGGCGTATCTATAATGCCGCCTCGGTAGATCGCACGGATAACAGCAATGCAACCGTCTATACGATCCTGAAGGAAATGGGCCTGCCGCTGATGAAACCCGATATCCATGCGCCGGGCTGGGGGACGGACCTGCACCGGACACGCAATTTCATGGAGCGGATGGCCGACCGGGTCGAGGAATCCGTGGCACCGCTGCGAAACTATTCAAACATGCCAGCCAATCAGCAGCTTCTCATGCTTCAGCGCATGTTCGGACGATGACATGCGCCATATCCTGACCCGCATTGGCGTGATTGGCTGGCTGACCCTGTTGCTCGGTGCCGGGCAATGCAGCGCAGAGGCCCCGATGAACAACGCCATGACCCTGATCCCCAACCCCACGATGACCGCAGTTCTGGGCGGCAGCTATAAGCCCGACCGCAGCGCGACCGAGGCTGCGCTGAATGCGCGTTTCCACGGTCAGACCGCGCAGCAGGTCGTCCACCAGCTTGAACGTGAGGGCTATCACATCTTTTATGACAGCCCCGAGGATCTGAGCATCACCCTGAAAATCCCGCTCGGCCTGATCATCTACAGCGCGATGATCTCATTTCACTTCGAAAACGGCCTGTTTGCGGGCAGCGAACTGGTTGCCTCGGGGGTTATGTAGCGCGGCGGGGTGGAACTTTCGCAGCCAGATATTGTTGATCCGCCGTGAATTCCGCCTATTCTGCGCGGTGACAGCTTGCGCCGGCGCGCGCAGGACAGCCAACCGCGCATCGCGCGACCGAAAAAGGACGAAGATGACCACCGAAACCCAACGTGCCGCCACGACGTCGCAGGCCGAGATCGAGGCCGCGACCGCCATCGTCCTGCCCGAGCCTCAGGCCGAGATCGTCCCGCTCGAGGCCGCACCGGCCCCCCTTGCCGATGAAATCCGCCGCCGCATGGATGAGATCGACCTGCGCAATTCCGGCTCGATCGTGCATTTCGGAACGCGCGCGCAGGCTGGGTTGCAGGAAATCAGCCAGAAGATGCTGGCCGATGTGAAGAACAAGGATGTCGGCCCCGCCGGTGATTCGCTGCGCAATATCGTCACCACCATTCGCGGCTTCTCGGTCAGCGAGCTTGACGTGCGCCGCGAACGCTCCTGGTGGGAGAAACTTCTTGGCCGCACCGCGCCTTTCGCCCGTTTCGTGGCCAGTTACGAACAGGTGCAGGGCCAGATCGACAAGATATCCGAGGATCTGATGGGCCATGAGCATCAGCTTCTGA
>JAUNTV010000458.1 GCA_030538515.1 Paracoccus sp. (in: a-proteobacteria) | reverse complement strand
CAGGGCCTCGTTCGGGCTGCGGCCGTTCAGGCGACCATATTGCGGGCGCTTGTGATACCATTCCAGCGCGGTGCTGATCTGCGCCAGGAAGGCGGTCATATCACCGGGGAACGGGATCGGGTCTTTACCTTTGGCATGGGTCTTTTTCCGCATCCGGTCGCCAGCAGTCCAGCCCATCAGGTTGCTGAAAAACACCTGTTCCAGATTACCGAACGCACCTTCGATCCCCGGCTTGCCCTTGGCGTTATAAGGTAACGACCGAACAACGGCCTCCCGCGCATCGGTCACGCGCTGATCGGCCAGCGATCCTGTGCCATATTCCTTGACGATCACATTCGCAGCCTGCGACAGGCGCGTGAAACCGTCGATCATCTCGGCCCATGAATATTCTGACCCATTGTCCAGATACAGCAGCTTGGGCAGGCCCCAATCGGCGACCATCGCTTCAAAGCTCATGGCGACATGTTCGCGCCGGATGCCTTCACCCTTTTCCAGCAGCACCACGGTCATGTGGATTTCGTTGGTCGAAGGGTCGAACCAGCTGATCGCCTTGGGATAGGCCCGCGACCCATCCGGGCGCAGCACTATGATATCGGTCGGGTGAACGTCGCCGACCACGATTTCGCGCGGCAAAAGCTGGCTGTAATCGCGGCGTATCGTGGGTGCTATGGTGTCCTGATACCTTGCATTGTCGCGGTTCTTGATGGCGATCACTGCGTATTCCCGCTGTGCCTCGGCCAGACGGCGGTTGACGCAGCAGATGCCGAACTGGCTGCCAGTGCTGGCGGCGCTTTCCGCGCGCCCTATCGGCAGCGCATCAAAGGACACATCGCGCAGTTCCCGGCTGATCTCGATCAGGCGCGTGGTGGATTTCTCGATAATCGCCCGCCAGCCGCTTTCGCCCGAGGCCCACAGCGACCGTATATAAGTCGTAAGGGTTTCCCCGATCCGCGCATGGTCATCGCCGCCGATCCGGCCCGCAAAGAACTGATCCCACGCCAGCGTGACAATGGCCCGCTTCTGGCCCTTGTCCTTACGCGGCGCATCCATCAGCCCGAACAGCCCGCCCGCGTCATAAGCCGCGACCCAGTTATAAAGAGTGGACCGCGACAGCGCGCGGCGCTTGCCGTCCGGCATGATCAGCACCCGCCCGGCCAGCGCATCCAGCGCCGCCTTGCGGGCCGGGCTGCCCTTGGGCTGCGCCACCGCGTGCCGGATCACGTCCATCCGAAAGCGGGCGGCTGCCGCGCGCTCGTCCCATTTCGGGTCGTTCTTCGCCGCATCCTCGGGGACAAGGATGGTTTCGCCAGTAGCCGGGTCCACCTTCTTGTGCAGGGCGATACCGCGCGACAGATACCACGCCTCGCGCAGATCGGCGGGCAGGCTGTCCACATGGACCTGTGGAGCCATGCCGCCCGCGCCGCCCCGACCGATTTCGACCTGCCTGACCATCAGGTCAGCACCGCGCCAGCGGCCCTTTTCAAAAGCCTTGCGGACCATCCGGGGCGTGACCTTCGACATCGCCGCCAAGCCATCGACCGACAGCCATTTTTCGAGG
>JAUNTV010000058.1:4623-12296 GCA_030538515.1 Paracoccus sp. (in: a-proteobacteria) | reverse complement strand
CCCTCAACCCGGCCCTTCCTGATCGCGCTGGCGGCGCTTCTGCTGGCCTCGGCCATGCCAGCCTGATCATGCGCATCGGCGGGATCACCGGGGCAGCGCGGGCATCGGCATCGGCGCGGGCATCGGCGGGCTGATCATCGCGCCATGGATGGCGATGATGAACGGTTATGCGGGCCGGCCCCTGCTGCTGACGGCCATCGACAGCGGCCATGCCATTCTGGGCATGGCACTGATCGGCGCGGTTCCGGGCGCCCTCACCGCCTGAAAGAAGCGGCTTTCCTTAAACCAGCCAGCGGCGCGCCAGATCGGGAAGACCCGCGAAATGATCCAGCATGGCATCGGGCGCAAGGCGGTTGATGGTCGCGCCCTCGGGGCCGAAGGCGACAAGCGCCACCCGCACGCCGGCATTGCGCGCGGTTTTCACGTCGGTTTCGGTATCGCCGATCAGGAAGGACGCGCCGATTGTGCCCCCCGCCTGCGTCACGGCCGCGCGATAGGGTGACGGGTCGGGCTTGCGCACGGGCAGCGTATCGGCACCGATCAGGGATGCGAAGTGACCCCTGATGCCCAGTTCGCGCAGCAGTTGATCGGCAAGCCCCTCGGGCTTGTTGGTGCAGATCGCCAGACGGTGGCCATCGGCAAGAAGCGCGTCAAGCGCATCGATCACGCCGGGATAAAGCCGGGTATGGATGGCGATCCCCGCGGCGTAGGTGTCGAGAAAGGCGGGGAAATCCTCATCCTCGGCCTGGGGTGGGATCAGCATACCGGCGCTGGCGCGCGCATAGCCCGCCCGCAGCATGGCGCGCGCGCCCTCGAAGGCGATCAGGGCATCCTGAACCGGGTCCAGCCCCGCCAGCCCGCGCCGCGCCAGAATCGCATTGGCCGCGCCGATCAGGTCGCCCGCCGTATCGGCCAGCGTTCCATCCAGATCGAAAACCACCGTTCCGGCCATGCTGTAACCTTTCGTCAAGAACCGTGAAGCCACATGCCTTGCGGCCATGCCCCGGCAAGAGGTAAACCGCCCGGCAAGAAACGGCAAACAGTGAAACGGGCAGCATGTCAGCAGAAGCGCAGAATCAGGAAATCGCCGTGGTCATCCTTGCCGCAGGGCAAGGCAGCCGGATGAAGTCGGACCTGCCGAAAGTGCTGCATCCCCTGGGGGCCGTGCCGATGCTGGCCCATGCGCTTGCCGGCGCGCGCAGTCTGGGACCCGCGCGCGTGATCGTGGTGGCGGGCCATGGCGCGGATCAGGTCACGAAGGCGCTGGCGCGGCTGGATGCCGAGGCCGAGATCGCGCTTCAGGAAACGCAGCTTGGCACCGGCCATGCCGTGGCGCAGGCGCTGCCGCTGCTGGCGGGGTTCACAGGCCGCGTCATCGTCCTTTACGGCGACACCCCCTTCATCAGCGAGGCCACGCTTGCGGAACTGGCCGCCCATCCCGCCCCCGTTGTCGTGCTGGGTTTCGAAGCCGCCGATCCGGCCCGCTATGGCCGGCTGGTGACAGATGCGGACGGCGGGCTTGAGCGCATCGTGGAATTCAAGGATGCCGATGCCGCCACCCGCGCGATCACCCTGTGCAATTCTGGCGTCATGGCGATTGACGCGGCCCTTCTTGGGCGGCTGATCGACCGGATCGGGAATGACAATGCCTCGGGCGAATATTACCTGACCGACATCCCCGGCCTTGCCCGCGCCGATGGCCACACCGCCGCCGTCGTCACCTGCCCCGAGGCCGAGACGCTTGGCATCAACTCGCGCGCCGAACTGGCGCAGGCCGAGGCGATCTTTCAGGCCCGCCGCCGGGCAGACGCCCTTGATGACGGCGTGACCCTGACCGCGCCGGAAACGGTGTTTTTCGCGCTTGATACCCATATCGGGCGTGATGCGGTAATCGGGCCGAATGTGGTTTTCGGCCCCGGCGTGACCATTGAAAGCGGGGCCGAGATCATGGCCTTCTGCCATCTGGAAGGCTGCCATGTCAGCACCGGCGCGCGCGTCGGCCCCTTCGCGCGGCTGCGTCCCGGCGCGGAACTGGGTGGGGACGTCCATGTCGGCAATTTCGTCGAGATCAAGAACGCCGTGCTGGACGAAGGCGTCAAGGTCGGCCATCTGAGCTATCTGGGCGATGCCCATGTGGGCGAGCGCACGAATATCGGCGCGGGCACCGTGACCTGCAATTACGATGGTGTCATGAAGCATCGCACCGAAATCGGCGCGGATGCCTTTATCGGCAGCGACACGATGCTGGTCGCGCCCGTGCGCGTGGGGGCGCGTGCCATGACGGGATCGGGTTCGGTCATCACGCAGGACGTGCCCGATGATGCGCTTGGCCTTGGCCGGGCGCGGCAGATGAACAGGCCCGGCCTTGCGCGCCGGATCATGCAGGCGCTGCGCGAGCAGAAGGCTTCGAAAGGGTAAGGCGGATGTGCGGCATTATCGGAATCCTCGGCCATCATCAGGTCGCCCCGCAACTGGTCGAGGCCCTCAAGCGGCTGGAATATCGCGGCTATGACAGCGCCGGCGTGGCCACCATCGACAGCACGGGCCGGCTGGACCGCCGCCGCGCGGTGGGCAAGCTGGTCAACCTGTCCGACCGGCTGGTGGCGGAACCCCTGACCGGACAATCGGGCATCGGCCACACCCGTTGGGCCACCCATGGCGCCGCGACCGAGGGCAACGCCCATCCCCATCAGCGCGGCCCCGTCGCCGTGGTCCACAACGGCATTATCGAGAATTTCAAGGATCTGCGCGGGGAACTGATCGCCGCGGGCTATGCGCCGGAATCGGAAACCGACACCGAAACCGTGGCCATGCTGACCGCGCGTCATCTGGCCGCCGGCATGTCGCCCGTTCAGGCCGCGCGCGCCACGCTGGCACGCCTGCACGGGGCCTTCGCGCTGGCGTTCCTGTTCGAAGGGGAAGCCGATCTGATGATCGCCGCGCGGCGCGGCAGCCCGCTGGCGATCGGCCATGGCAAGGGCGAGATGTTCATCGGCTCGGACGCGATCGCGCTGGCACCCTTCACCGACCGCATCACCTATCTGGAAGAAGGCGACCACGCCGTCCTGACCCGCGCGGGTGCTGAAATCTTCGACGCATCCGGCCAGCCCGTCAGCCGCGACATCGCCCAGATCGACGTGGGCGCCACCGCCATCGACAAGGGCGGCTATCGCCATTTCATGGCCAAGGAGATCGCGCAGCAACCCGCCGTGATCGGCGATGTGCTGAACCATTACGTCAAGGACGGCCGGATCGTGCTGCCCGAAGGCATGGATTTCGCGGGCGTGGACCGGCTGGTGCTGGTGGGCTGCGGCACCGCCTATCTGGCGGGCCATGTGGCGAAATACTGGTTCGAGAAGCTGGCCGGCCTGCCCTGCGATCTGGATGTGGCATCCGAATTCCGCTACCGCGAGCCGCCCTTGTCGCCCGGAAGCTGGGGCATCTTCATCAGCCAGTCGGGCGAGACCGCCGATACGCTGGCCGCGCTGCATTACACGCGCGGCAAGGTCGCGCGCACCATCGGGGTGGTGAATGTGGGCACCTCGGCCATTGCGCGCGATACGGATGTGGCGCTGCCGACGCTGGCGGGGGTCGAGGTCTGCGTGGCCTCATCCAAGGCGTTCACCTGCCAGTTGACGGTGCTGGCGGTGCTGGCGCTGAAGGCCGGGCATGATCGCGGGCTGATCACGGACGCGGATCTTGCCGCGCATCTGGACGACCTGCGCGCCGTGCCCGCGCTTGTCAATCAGGCACTGGCGAGCGCGCCCGAATGCGAGGCCCTTGCCGGCTGGCTGTCGGAAAGCAGTGACGTGCTGTTTCTGGGGCGTGGCCCGCTTTACCCGGTGGCGCTGGAAGGCGCGCTGAAGCTGAAGGAACTCAGCTATATCCATGCCGAGGGCTATGCCTCGGGCGAGTTGAAGCACGGCCCCATCGCGCTGATCGACCAGAACATGCCGGTGGTGGTGGTGGCCCCGCGCGATGCGCTGTTCGAAAAGACCATCTCGAACATGCAGGAGGTCATGGCCCGCCACGGCCAGGTTCTGCTGATCTCGGACGCGGCAGGCATCGCCGAGGGCGGCGAGGGTGTGCGCGCGCGGCTGACCATGCCTTCGGGCGGGGGGGCCTTCCAGCCCATCATCTATGCCGTGCCGATGCAATATCTGGCCTATTACACGGCGGTGGCGAAAGGCACCGATGTGGATCAGCCGCGCAATCTGGCGAAATCGGTGACGGTGGAATAGCGCGATTGCGGATTGCATCCGGGGGCGCGCCCGCGCACCCTGTCACGCGAAGGAGACAGATATGCCCGTCAAGAACCGCTTCGCCGAGATGCTGCCCGAAATCACCGCCTGGCGGCGCGATTTCCACGCCCATCCCGAACTCGATTACGACCTGCCCCGGACCTCGGGGCGGGTGGCGGAACTGCTGGCCGGTTTCGGCGTGGATGAGGTGGTGCAGGGCGTCGGCCGCTCGGGCGTGGTTGCCGTCATCCGGGGGCGCAGCGACAGCGCGGGCCGGGTGATCGGGCTGCGCGCCGATATGGACGCGCTGCCCGTGACCGAGGTGACGGGGCTGGATTACGCCTCGACCACGCCGGGCAAGATGCATGCCTGCGGCCATGACGGCCATACCGCGATGCTGCTGGGGGCCGCGAAATATCTGGCCGAGACGCGCAATTTCGACGGCACCGCCATCCTCATCTTCCAGCCCGCCGAGGAAGGCGGGGCCGGGGCGCAGGCCATGCTTGATGACGGGCTGGCGGATCGGTGGGGCATTCAGGAATTCTACGGGCTTCACAACATGCCCGGCATTCCGGTCGGCCATTTCGCCATCCGCACGGGCGGGATGATGGCCGCCGCCGATGAGTTCACCATCACCGTGACCGGCAAGGGCGGGCATGCCGCAAGGCCACAGGATTGCACCGATACGCTTCTGGTGGCCGCCCAGATCATCGTGGCGCTGCAATCGGTGGTCGCGCGCAATGTCGACCCGTTGAAGGCGGGCGTGGTCTCCTGCTGCACGATGACGGGCGATGTGGTCGCGCATAACGTCATCCCGCAGGTGGTCAGCATCATGGGCACGGCGCGCAGCCTCGATCCCGTGGTCCGCGCGGATCAGGAAGCCGCGATCCGCCGCGTGGCCGAAAACACCGCCCGCGCCTTCGGGGCCACGGCGGTAACGGATTATCATTACGGCTATCCGGTCACGGAAAACGACCCCGCATCAACCGCCCATGCCATCGCCGTGGCGCGCGCCATCACCCCCGATGTCGATACCGAGACCGCCCCGATCATGGCCGGAGAGGATTTCAGCTTCATGCTGAACGCCCGGCGCGGGGCCTATATCTTCCTTGGCAATGGCGACAGCGCCATGGTCCACCACCCCGCCTATGATTTCAACGATGAAGCCATCCCCTTCGGCGCAAGCTGGCTGGTGGGCATGGCCGAATCCCGCATGCCGCTGCGGTAAGATCATGGCCGTGACCATCGCGCAGGACCGGATCGACGCCGCCGAATTCGCCGATATCCTGCACCGCTCGGGCCTTGCGGCGCGCCGCCCGGTGAATGATGCCGCGCGCCTGCAACGCATGCTCGACGGTGCCGATCTGGTCATCACCGCGCGCGACGGCAGCGGCCAACTGATCGGGCTGGCCCGCGCCATCACCGATTTCAGCTATTGCTGCTATCTGTCCGATCTGGCGGTGGACCGCGCGTTTCAGGGGCGGGGCATCGGCCAGAAGCTGATCGCCGCCACCCGCGCCGAGGCCGGGCGCCAATCCATGTGCCTGCTGATCGCAGCCCCCGATGCGGTCGGCTTCTACCGCCGCATCGGCATGCCCGAATGCGACCGGGCGTTTCTTTACCCCAAGGAAGAATAGGCCCGCGTCTCTAGCCGCCGGTATGGCTCATCGGGCGCGACATCTGGCCCGCCACCGACTGGCGCGAATAGTCGAAATCATGACCCCTGGGCTTTCGCGCGATGGCGGCGCGGATGGCCGCATCCAGCGCCGTGTCGTCGGGGCTGGCGCGCAGCGGCGTGCGCAGATCGGCGCGGTCTTCCTGCCCCAGACACATGAACAGTTCCCCCGTGCAGGTAACGCGCACGCGGTTGCAGCTTTCGCAGAAATTATGCGTCAGCGGCGTGATGAAACCGACCTTCTGCCCGGTCTCGGAGATCCGCACATAGCGCGCCGGCCCGCCCGTCCGCTCGGCCAGATCGACAAGCGAGAAACGCTCGGCCAGCCGCGCGCGCAGATCCGAAAGCGGCCAATACTGATCCAGCCGCGTCTCGCCGCCCAGATCACCCATCGGCATGACCTCGATAAAGGTCAGGTCATGCCCCTCGCCCGCGCACCAGTCCAGCAGGCTGAACAGTTCGTCTTCGTTGAACCCCTTCAGCGCGACCGCGTTGATCTTGACGCGCAGCCCCGCGGATTTGGCGGCGCGGATGCCATCCAGCACCTGATCCAGCCTGCCCCAACGGGTGATTTCGGTGAATTTCGCGCGCTCCAGCGTATCAAGCGAGACATTCACCCGCCTGACCCCCATCGCCGCCAGATCCGGCGCGAAACGGGCAAGCTGGCTGCCATTGGTGGTCAGCGTCAGCTCATCCAGCCCCTGCCCCAGATGGCGCGAGGCCCGCCTGAGGAATGACATGATATCGCGCCGCACAAGCGGCTCGCCCCCGGTGATGCGCAGCTTGCGCACGCCCATGCGGATAAAGGCCGAGGCCAGCCTGTCCAGTTCCTCCAGCGTCAGAAGGTCGCGCCTGGGCAGGAACTGCATATGCTCGGGCATGCAATAGCCACAGCGAAAATCGCAGCGATCAGTCACGGAAACCCGCAGATAGGTGATCGGGCGGGCGAACGGGTCAATCAGCGGGGCATGTTCCATCCCCTTCAGATAGTGCAGGCGAGGCCCGAAATCATCACCTGACTTGGGGCCATTGCCGGAAAGTTTTGCCAGTGCACACCTGCCTTGACGAAAGAAAGGAGCGCACGATAGACAGCCGTCACTTCATGAACAGGAAAAGAGGTGCCATGTCCGACCCGGTCCTTTTTGGCTATTGGCCTGCGATTCGTGATGCGGATAGCGCGATTGGTGCGACGCGTATGGCGGGGCTTCCGGTTCTGATGATGGGGGCGAATGCGGCGCTGCTCGCGCTGATTGCCGCCATGCAACCCGACCTCGATCCGGTGCTGATCTCGGGGCTGGCGGGGGTGGGTTTTCTGCTGGCCTTGCTGGCGTTTCGCATCCGTGCAGGACATGCGGGCTGGCTGCCAGTGGTGGCGCTGCTGTTTCTGGGGTTTCTGGGCGCGAACCTGTCCTTATCCTATATGGAATGGCAATTAGCGGGGCAAAGCCAGGCCTCGGGGGCTGGCATAGTGCTGCGCTGGATCGTCCCGGTGATCTGCCTGATCCTCGTCATTGGCGGCCTTCGCGGCTGGCTATGGCTGCGCGCGCATCAGATCCGGCGGAGCTTCTGAGCGCGGGCGCGGGCCATTGCGCAGCGGCCATGCCAAGGCTAGCCTGCGCCGAGGCCAGAAGGAGAACCGCCATGATCCGAGCCAAAGCCGCCGCCGCGCTGACCCTTGGGGTATTGACCCTCAGCGCCTGCGACCTGTTCCAGCAGGCCGGGCTTGCCCCGCGCCCGGAAACCCCGCGCGCCACCGA
>JAUNTV010000058.1:0-4613 GCA_030538515.1 Paracoccus sp. (in: a-proteobacteria) | reverse complement strand
AAACGCCCGCCACACCGGCCACGCCAGCCGCCGCCCCTGCCCCGCGCCCGCCCGCCGCCGGCTTGCAGGGCGGCGGACAGACCGTGGCGCAGCTTGACCGCTCGACCCCCGCCGAACGCGCCGCCGCCACTGCGGCCCCCGCCGCGACCGGGGGGAAACTGGGCGATACCATCGCCTCGCTCGGCAATGCGACCGAGCCGGGCTTCTGGATCAAGACCCCGTTGGTCACAAGCGCCGCCAAGGGGCGCGTGGTCAACCCGGCAACGGGAAAATCGGTCAATCTGGACCTTCAGCCGCTTGGCGGCGGGGGCGGCAGCCAGCTTTCCCTTGCCGCCATGCAGGCGCTCGGGGTGGGCCTGACCGATCTGCCGAAGGTTGAGGTCTGGCGGAACTGACGCATCCGGGGTGAAAGGCGTGCCCCCTGTCCGATTCGAACGGACGACCTACCGCTTACAAGGCGGTTGCTCTGGCCAGCTGAGCTAAGGGGGCTGCGCGCCCCAGCCATATCCCAGCCGCCCGGCGCGGGCAAGGGCCTCGGCCCGAACCGCCCCGATGACCGTTTTCGCTGCGGCTGCGCTTTCTTCTGTCCATAAATATCCATTCGTGGACGCGCCGATTTCATGGCGTCGGCTGAAGGACACGGCACCCCAACCGCTTCTGCGGCGGGGCGGCAGGTCCGGGAGTGGATATTTATGGACAGAAGAAGCCCAGGCCCGCGCCCTTTTTGCGACGGGCATCACGGTCCGGGCGCGGGGCTGGGGCTTTCGGCGGCAAGGATCGCGGCAAGTCCGCTGTGGTAATCCGGGTGGCGCAGGGCATAACCGAGAACCCGTTTCATCCGGGCATTGCTGACACGCTTGGATTCGGCATAGAAGCTGCGCGCCATGGGTGTCATTGCGGCGGTTGCGAAATCCTCGGGCGGGGGCGGGGGCAGGGCCAGCAGGCGGGCGGCGGCGGTGATCACATCCTCGGGCGGGGCGGGGGTATCATCGCACAGGTTGAACAAGCCCGCCGCGCGCCGATCCAGCGCCGCCGTTACCGCGCCCGCGATATCATCGACATGGATACGCGAAAACACCTGTCCGGGTTTGATGATGCGCCGGGCGCGCCCCTCGCGCAGTTTCTGAAAGGGGCCGCGCCCCGGCCCATAGATCCCGGCCAGACGAAAGATGGCCAGCGTGCTGCCGGCCCGCCTGGCCAGATCGGTCCAGCCCTCTTCCGCGCTGCGCCGGGCATGGCCGCGCGCCGTCGCCGGGGCGGGCGGCGTATTCTCATCCACCCAGGCCCCAGCGTGGTCGCCGTAGATATTGGTCGAGGAAAGATACCCGATCCAGCCCGGACGCGCCGCGTCAAGCGCATCGCCGAAGCGCGCCAGCACCGGATCGACCCCTGCTTCGGGCGCGATGGAGCCGAGCATCGCACTGGCGCGTGCGATCTCGGCGCGGATCGCATCCGCATCATCCCATGAGATCAGCCTTGCGCCAGACGGGGCCAGCCCCCCCGCCCCGCGCGTCGTGCCCGCAACCTGCCAGCCCCGCGCGATCAGGCGCGGGCTGAGTGCTGCGGCGCTATAGCCATGGCCGAAGATCAGCAGGCGGCGCGGCTCAGCCCATGTCATCCAGCACCTCGGCGGCGATGCGGAAAGATTTCTGCCGCGCCTGCGGGTCATGGATCTGGCCGGTCAGGATCAGTTCATCGGGGCGGTAGGCGGCGATCAGACCGGCAAGCTGGTCGCGCACCGTTGCGGGGCTGCCCACCGCGCTGACGCGCAGCGCCTGCCCGACCATCCGCGCGACGGGCGGCGTGATTTCCGAAAGATCATCGGTGGGCCGGGGCAGTTTTCCGGGCCTGCCGCTGCGCAACCGGGCGAAGGCAAGCTGCTGGCTGGATTGCAGAAACTGCGCCTGTTGATCGGTATCCGCCGCGATCACATTCACCGCCAGCATGAAATGCGGCCCCGTCTCGGCCTCGGCGCGGGCGGCGGGCTGGAAGGTCTCGCGGTAAAGCGGCAGCGCCTCGTCCAATGCAGCGGGCGCGAAATGCGAGGCGAAGGCATAGGGCAACCCCAGCATCGCCGCAAGCTGCGCGCCGAACAGGGACGAGCCCAGCATCCAGACCGGCACATGCGTGCCCTGACCGGGATGGGCGATCACCGGCGCGCCCGGCGTGGCATCACCGAGATAGGAGATCAGTTCCAGCACGTCATGGGGGAAATTCTCGGCCATATCCGGCGTTTTGCGCAGCGCCCGGAAGACCGCGCCATCACCGCCGGGCGCGCGGCCAAGGCCCAGATCGATGCGTGGCCCGAAAAGGGTCGCCAGCGTCCCGAACTGTTCGGCGATCGACAGGGGCGAGTGATTGGGCAGCATCACGCCCCCCGCGCCCACGCGAATGCGGCTGGTATGGGCAGCGATATGGCCGATCAGCACCGATGTCGCCGCCGAGGCGATCCCGATCATATTGTGATGTTCGGCCAGCCAGTAACGGTGATAATTCAGCCCGTCGGCCATCCGGGCCAAAGCGACGCTCATGGCGATGGCCTCGGCCGTTTCGGTGCCTTCGGGGACCGGCGCCAGGTCAAGTATGGAATAACGCATCAGTTTTCCTTTCGCCTGCACATCTAGGCATCCCTCAGCCGTCTTGCCAGTGCCGGGCGCGACTGGCACTGTCTTGCCAAACGCGAGGACGCCCATGACCGACAAGATTCTTCCGCTGGAGACCCCCGGCCAGGCCGAGACGGAATATTTCACCGACCCCGCAGCGGCGGTCGACCGACTGACGCAACTCTATGACCGCTCGGCCGCTTTCCTGACGGATCATTTCCTTGACACGCTTGGCGGCGGCCACCCCAAGGCCCGGTTCCGCGCCTTCTACCCCGAGGTGCGCCTGATCACGACTGTCCATTCCGTCACCGATTCGCGGCTGTCCTTCGGCCATGTGGCGACGCCGGGCAGCTATTCGGCCAGCATCACCCGGCCCGAACTGTTCCGCGATTACCTGACCGCGCAACTGGGGCTGCTGATCAGAAATCACGGCGTGCCCATCGCCGTCGGCTACAGCGAAACGCCCATGCCCGTGCATTTCGCCGTCGCCACCCGCACCGATCTGAACGTCCCGCAGGAAGGCGTGCTTGATTTCAGCCTGCGCGACGTTTTCGACGTGCCCGACCTGAACACCGTCAATGACGATATCGTCAATGGCGTCGCCCTGCCCCATCACGACGGAACCGAGGAACTGGCCCCCTTCACCGCGCAGCGGGTGGATTATTCGCTTGCGCGGCTGTCGCATTACACCGCGACCGATCCGGCGCATTTCCAGAATTTCGTCCTGTTCACCAATTACCAGTTCTATGTGGACGAGTTCGAGGCCTTCGCCCGTCAGGCACTGGCCGACCCGGATTCGGGCTACGACAGTTTCGTGGCCCCCGGCAATCAGGTCATCACCACATCCGATGGTGAGATCACGGCGCTTCCGAAAATGCCGCAGATGCCCAGCTATCACCTGAAACGCAAGGGAAGTCAGGGGATCACACTGGTCAACATCGGGGTCGGCCCGTCGAATGCCAAGACCGCCACCGATCATATCGCCGTGCTCAGGCCGCATGCCTGGCTGATGGTCGGCCATTGCGCGGGGTTGCGCAACAGCCAGTCGCTTGGCGATTTCGTGCTGGCGCATGCCTATCTGCGCGAGGATCACGTGCTGGACGACGATCTGCCCGTCTGGGTGCCCATCCCCGCTTTGGCCGAGGTGCAGGTGGCGCTGGAGGAAGCCGTGGCCGAGATCACGCGGCTCGACGGTTATGAGCTCAAGCGGATCATGCGCACCGGCACCGTGGCCACCATCGACAACCGCAACTGGGAATTGCGCGACCAGAGCGGGCCGATCCACCGCCTGTCGCTGTCACGTGCGATCGGGCTGGATATGGAAAGCGCCACCATCGCGGCCAATGGCTTCCGCTTCCGGGTGCCTTACGGCACGCTGCTTTGCGTCTCGGACAAGCCCTTGCATGGCGAATTGAAGCTGCCCGGCATGGCCACGGATTTCTATCGCACGCAGGTCGCCAATCACCTGCTGATCGGGGTCCGCGCGATGGAGAAGCTGCGCGCCATGCCGCTGGAGCGTATCCACTCGCGCAAGCTGCGTTCCTTCGCGGAAACCGCCTTTCTCTAGCCGGGAATTCGCCGGCTCTGCCCATGGTGCCGGCAGCGGAATCGGCGGAAAAGCCGCTTTCTTCGCCCAAGCCGCAACGCAAGCGCGAAAAACGGTTGAAATATCCCGCGAAACCATGTGTAGCAGAGCACAAGCCGTGACAAGCGGCCGTGAATTTCCCCAATTTCGGGGCAACGAGGAGACAGATAATGGCTCAAGCCGTGAAGCCGATGACCAAGACCCAACTCGTCGCCGTTCTGGCCGAGGAAATGGGCAGCGACAAGAAAACCGCCGCCGCCGCTCTGGATGCGATCGCAGCCGTCGTGACCCGCGAAGTCGCCGCCGGTGGTGCCGTGACCCTGCCGGGCATCGGCAAGGTCGCTTGCCGTGCGCGTGCCGAACGCATGGTCCGCAACCCGCAGACCCAGGAGATGATACCCAAGCCCGCCGACAAGCAGGTCAAG
>JAUNTV010000457.1 GCA_030538515.1 Paracoccus sp. (in: a-proteobacteria) | reverse complement strand
CCTCGGCCGGGGCGATCACGTAATAGGCGGGCAGCGCGTATTTCGTATGCGGCAGGCTGATGTCGACGATCTCGGCACCCGCATCGCGCAGCATATCCGCGCCCTTCTGCCACAGCGCGTCGATTTCAGCGGGCATGCCCTCCATACGGTATTCGCGCGGGATGCCGATCTTACGCCCGCGAATATCGCCGGTCAGCGCGGCCTCGAAATCCGGCACCGCGATATCGGCCGAGGTCGAATCCTTCGGATCGACCGATGCCATCGCGCCAAGCATGATCGCCGCGTCGCGCACGGTCTTGGTCATCGGCCCGGCCTGATCGAGCGACGAGGCAAAGGCAATCGTCCCCCAGCGGCTGACCCGGCCATAGGTGGGCTTCAGCCCGACCGTGCCGGTAAAGGCCGCAGGCTGGCGGATCGAACCGCCGGTATCGGTCCCGGTCGCCGCCAGGCACAGATCCGCCGCCACGGCGGCAGCCGACCCGCCCGAGGACCCCCCCGGCGTCAGGTTCTGGCCGTCCAGCCGCCACGGGCTGACCGCATTGCCGTAAACGCTGGTTTCGTTGCTGCTGCCCATGGCGAATTCATCCATGTTCAGCTTGCCCAGCATCACCGCGCCCGCATCCCACAGGTTCTGCGTGACGGTGGATTCGTATTCGGGCCGGAAACCGTCCAGAATGCCACTGGCGGCCTGCGTGGCCACGCCGCGCGTGCAGAACAGGTCCTTGATGCCAAGCGGAATGCCGGTCATCGCCGCGCCGTCCCCGGCCTTGATGCGGTGATCGGCGGCGCGCGCCATCTCAAGCGCCAGATCCGGCGTCTGATGCACGAAAGCGTTCAGCACGCCCGCAGCCCCGATCGCATCCAGACAGGCTTGCGTCAGTTCGACCGAGGACAGCTTCCCCGCCTTCATCGCGTCGCGCGCATCCGCGATGGTCAGTTCGTTCAGCCCGCTCATTCCACCACCTTCGGCACGGCAAAGAAGCCCTCACGCGCGTCAGGCGCATTGGCAAGGATCTTTTCAGGGTAATTGCCGTCGGTGACGGCATCCTCGCGCCGCTTGAGACGCATGGGCGTCACGCCGGTCATCGGCTCGATGCCGGTCACGTCGACCTCGTTCAGCTGCTCCATGAAGTGCAGAATGGCGTTCAGTTCCGAGGCGAGGGCGGGAAGCTGCTCCTCGGCTATGGCGATCCGGGCCAGATGGGCGACCTTGCGCGCCTCGTCTTGGGTGATGGACATGGATGCTCCTTTGACTTGCAGCCGGTTTAGCCGCGCGCGCGCGGCGCTGCAAGCACGGCCCGCGCCTACGGGGTGAAAGGCACCATCACCTGCGGCTCGATCAGCGTGGCATCCAGCGCGCGCAAAGGCGCAAGGTCGGGCTTCAGGACATCGAAACTCCGGTAATGCGAACAGATCACCGTCCTGAAATCGAACCAGCGTTTCGCCGCATAGGCCGCCCGCGCCGGGTCCATGGTGAAATGCCCGCCGACGGACAGGATACCGATGTCGGGCTTATGCAGATCCCCCATCCAGTCCATATCCGCCATGATATCGGTATCGCCTGAATGATAGATC
>JAUNTV010000057.1:8614-12352 GCA_030538515.1 Paracoccus sp. (in: a-proteobacteria) | reverse complement strand
TCTGCTCTAACCAGCTGAGCTACTCCGCCCCAAGCGACCCGCTTCGGGTGCAGGCGATGTAAGGGAGGGGGCGGGGGGCGTCAAGCGGATTCGTGCGCGGATCACGGCGCGGATCACGCCACCGCGCGGGGATGTGATCCCGAGGCCGCGGAATTCCCGCGCAAGCGCCGGGCTTCGTGCTATCTGGCGCAAGCAGGATCGGGCAGCGACAGGAAGGACCATCGCAATGCGACGCTGGATCAGCAGGATCGGGGCGGTGCTTGGCATCGCTTTGCTCGGCAGCCTCGGTTATCTGGGTTATCTCAGGGTCAGCGGCAATTTTCACGAGGTCAGCACCGGGCAGGTTTACCGCGCCGCCCAGATGGACGGGCAAAAGCTGGTGCGCTGGCAGCGCCAGCATGGCATCGCCAGCGTTCTGAACCTGCGCGGACAGAATGACGGTGCCGATTGGTATGAGACAGAAAAGGCCGTGACCGACCGGCTCGGCATCACCCATATCAATTTCCGCATGTCCGCCAGCCGCGAACTGACCGCCGACGAGGCACGCGAACTGATCCGAATCATGCGCGACGCACCCAAGCCGCTGCTGATCCATTGCATGGCCGGGGCGGACCGGACGGGGCTGGCCGCAGCACTTTATGTGGCGGGTATCGATGGCGGCAGCGAAAGCGCGGCCGAAAGGCATCTTTCGCCGCTTTACGGCCATATCGCATTGCCCGCGATCAGCGCCGCGCGCGCCATGGATGCGACATGGGAACGGATGGAGCCGGAACTGGGCTTCTACGACAGTTAAGCCGCCCCTGGGGTCGTCGCGGGGGTGGGGTCCGTTGTGGCCGATGACACGGGTTTGCCACAAAGCCGCCGCCTATTGCGGCCAGACCTGCCGCATCGCGCCCGAGGCGATCAGCGCGCCCGGCGTGATGATCGCAACCGCACCCATTTGCGACCAGCAATCATCCTCGCGGGTTGCGTAACGGCACAGGCGATCATCCTGCCAACCCTCCAGCAAGGCGGCGCGCAGGGCTGGACTGGCCGCGCCAAGATCGCGCAAGGGCACCGGACGGCCAAGCGTCACGCCGAAACTCTGCGCGGCCTCGAAGGGCAGTTCGGCGATGTAATAAGCGCCATTGCCGAACATCCGCGCCGCGTCATGGGGCGCGCCATAAGCGAAGAGCAGGGCGTAAGTAGCGACCGGCCCCATCTCCATCTGGTCGCCCTGCGCATTCACATCCAGCGCGTCGATGCGGTAAACGGCATAGTCGTCAGGGGCCAGCCCGGCGATATGGTCGTAAAGCATCACCTCGGTCACGCCCTCGGCCCTGTCCACGATGACGACGCGGGGATCACCGCTGGCGGCACGGATGATCCCGACCGAGGACCACGCCCCCCCTCGGCCTGACGGATCATCTCATCGATATCGTCCAGCCCGTTGCGGAAGATCAGATCGCCGGGCCGCCAGTCCCATGCGGCTTCCGCCATGATTTCGGCCCAGTCCACAGGCTGCGCGCCAGCGGGTAGCGGCAGGAACAGGAACAGCAAAGCGCGCAGAAACGGGGGCATCACGGGCACCTTCTGGCAAGTTGCCCCGGCAGGGGGTAAAAGGCTCAGCCGCGCGCCTTGACCACCTGCAAAAGCGGCATCACATCGGCCATTTCCGGGCCTTGCGCCTGCCCCGTGACCGCCTTGCGCAGCGGCATGAACAGGGATTTGCCCTTCCGGCCCGTGGCCTCTTTCACAGCCGCCGTCCATTGCCCCCAGCTTTCGGCATTGTAGGGCGGCGGCGGCAGCAGCGCCATGGCCTGGGCGATGAAATCGGCATCCTCGGGGTCGATCACGGGATCAGCGCCTTTGCTGAAAATCTCCCACCAGCCCGCCAGATCGTCGAGCTTCGTGATATTCTGGCGGGCCACGCGCCAGAAGCCTTCGGCCAGATCATCCGGCACGCCAAGCGCCCTGATGCGGTCGGCCACCGCCGAAAGCGGCAGCGACTGGTTCTGGTGGCGCGTCAGCGGCCACAGGTCCTCGGCATCGAATTTCGTGGGCGAGGCCCCGAAATTCGACAGATCGAAGGTCTCGGCGATTTCGTCCAGCGACAGCAGTTCCACCGGCAGGCTGGACCCCAGACGCGACATCATCGACACAAGCGCCTGCGGAGCCACGCCGGCCTCGCGCAGATCCCGGATCGCCAGCGAGCCAAGGCGTTTCGACAGCTCCTCGCCCTGCGCGCCGGTCAGCAGGCTGTGATGGGCGAAGGCGGGCACGCGGCCGCCAATCGCCTGTATGATCTGGATCTGCGTTGCCGTATTGGTGACGTGATCGGCACCGCGCACGATATCGGTCACGCCCATATCCACATCATCGACCGAAGAGGCGAAGGTATAAAGCACCTGCCCGTCGGCCCGGATCAGCACCGGGTCCGACACGGACGCCGCGTCGATCGAGATCGCGCCAAGAATGCCGTCTTCCCATTCGATGCGCGACTGATCCAGCAGGAAGCGCCAATAGCCTTCGCGGCCTTCGGCGCGCAGCCGGGCCCTGTCATCATCCGAAAGCGCCAGCCCGGCGCGGTCGTAAACCGGGGGCTTGCCCATGTTCAGTTGCTTCTTGCGCTTCAGGTCCAGTTCGGTCGGGCTTTCGAAAACCTCGTAAAGTCTGGCCCCCGCGCGCAGATCGCCCGCGACCTCGGCATAGCGGTCCAATCGCTTCGATTGCTGCTCGATCCGGTCCCATTCGATGCCAAGCCATTCCAGATCGCGCCGGATAGCGTCCATATATTCCTGTTTCGAGCGCTCCTGATCGGTATCGTCGAAGCGCAGGATGAAGCTGCCCCCGGCCTTGCGCGCGATCAGATAGTTGAACAGCGCCGCGCGCAGATTGCCGACATGGATATGCCCCGTGGGCGATGGGGCGAAGCGGGTGGTGGTCATGGCATGATCCTTCAGATGCGCTTCCTCTTTCACATGGGGCCGATTTTGTCCATATCAGCCCCGAAGGGAGACCGCGCATGAATGACTGGACCGACCGCATCGCCCCCACGCCCGAGGATATCGAGGCCATGGCCCGGCGCGTCATCGACCGCCTGCCCGCAGCCTTCGCGCCGCATGCGAAGGATATCGTGCTGCGGATCGAGGATTTCGCCGATGACGAGATGATGGATGAATTGGAGATCGACGATCCCCTGGACCTGAGCGGCCTTTACGAAGGCGTGCCGATGACGGAAAAGCTGCCATCCCAGCCGCAGCATTTCCCCGACCGCATCTGGCTGTTTCGCCGGGCGATCCTTGATGAATGGGCGGATCGCGGCGATGTGACGCTTGGCGAACTGGTCGCCCATGTCACCGTGCATGAACTGGCCCATCACTTCGGCTGGTCGGATGACGATATCGCCAAAATCGACCGGTGGTGGGAATGATGACGCAAATGCCGATCCTGACCGTCACGCTGAACCCGGCGCTGGATGTCTCGACCGGGGCTGACGCCGTGGTGCCCGGCATCAAGCTGCGCTGCGACATGCCGGTGCTGGACCCGGGCGGCGGCGGCATCAACGTCAGCCGCGCCATCGCCATCATGGGGGGCGCTTCGACGGCTTTCGTGGCCCTTGGGGGCGCGACCGGCGCGCAACTGGGCGCGATGCTGGAAGACGCCGGGCTGAGCTGGCGCGAGATGCGCGCCCCCGGCGAGACGCGCCAGTCGCTGGCAGTGATCGACCGCGCGGGCGACCAGCAATACCGTTTCGTC
>JAUNTV010000057.1:0-8604 GCA_030538515.1 Paracoccus sp. (in: a-proteobacteria) | reverse complement strand
GCGGATGTCGAAACCTCGCTGGATCGCATCACCGCTGCGGCGCAAGGCGGGGGGCTGGTCGTGCTGTCGGGTTCGAACCCGCCCGGCGTGCCGGCGGATTATGCGGGCCGGCTGGCGGCGCGGCTGAAGAAGGTGGGCGCGGGGCTGGTCATCGACACCTCGGGCGCGGCGCTGCATGCCGTGGCCACGGGCCGCCACGGCGTGGCGCTTCTGCGCATGGACAGCGAAGAGGCCGAGGGGCTGGCCGGGCGCGCCCTGCCCGCGCGCGCCGATACCGCGCGTTTCGCGGCCTCTCTGGTCGAGGCGGGGGCGGCGCAAAGCGTCATCGTGGCGCGCGGCAGCGACGGCAATGTCATCGCCGGGGCCGATGGCGCATGGATCGCGGAATCCGCCCCGGTTCCGGTGGTCAGCAAGGTTGGCGCGGGTGACAGTTTCGTCGCCGGCTTCACCCTGGGCCATGCGCGCGGCCTGCCCGCCCATGACGCGCTTGGCCTTGGCTCGGCGCTTGCCTCGGCGGCCTGCATGACGCCCGCGACCGAGCTTTGCCGCCGCGCCGATGCTGACCGGCTTTACGCCGGGCGCATCGTGACGCGGCTGTAGTATCATGACGGTCTTGCTGCGCTGCGATCTGACCCGCCTGCCCACCGATGCCACGCCGGACCTGTTCGCACCCCATATAAGTGCGCCGCAGTTCCGTCTGGGCGAAATCACCATCGCCCTGCAATGGGCCGACCGCTTCCATGCTGACACCCTTGTCGGCGGGCGGGACCAGATCGGGCTGGCCCGGTTTGAAGCCATGCCGCCCGAACCCGGCGCAAAGGGCTCTTGGCGGTGCTGGATCGAAACGGTAGCGCTTGGCCGTCGCCGGATCGGTGGCCGGCTGGTCCGATATCGTCATGTCTGGCGCTCTGATATCTTCGCCGCCAAGGCCCTGCCCGCTGCCGATCAGGCGATGGGCGCGCATCACTACGGCCTGAACTGGCCGATCGATCGCGGCGGCGGTGTGCTTCAGATCGAACTCGTCCGTCCCGGCATGCGCGACGCGCCGATCCCGCCCGCGCAGATTGACGAAATCCTGGCCGCCTTCACCATCGCCCCCACCCCGCCCGGCCATATCGTCGCGTCCGATGCGCGGATTTCGGGGGATGTGCTGGAAATCTCGGTCACCACCCTGCCGAAGATCACGCGGGACTGGGGGACGATAAACCCCTGCCGCTTCACCGGCGGGTATGTATTCTGGGATATCCGCCTCAGCGGGTTGGGCAAGGCGCAATCGCTGCCGATCTCGCCGCGGGGCGTGACGCTTGAGCAGAAACTTGCCAGCCTGACGGATTTCGCCGACAGATGGGACGCAGCCCTGACCCGACTGCCGGAATTGCTGGCGCGTGGCGTCGCGCGACTGATCGAGGAACTGGCCGGCTATGGCGAGGATGTCAGCGCGCCTGCTGTGATCGACCACTTTCTGCGCTTCGACACCGCACCGCCGGGCGAAGATGACGATCCCGGCACAGACCTCAGGCTGATCAGCGATGTTCACGGCCGCGACAGCGACGATATAGAGATATATTCCGGCACGATCGAGATCGACCAGACTTGCAAGATCGTGACGCGGGCCGAATGATCCGCGTCGCCACGATGACCCCGCCCCGTCTGCAACGGACCGGAAGCCGCCGATCACGGAGATACCATGACTGACCCATATTTCGGCCGCACGGTGCCCTCGCAGGATTACATGACCATGCTTGCCGGATGGGGGCTGAACAATCCCGATGCGGGATACTGGGACACCGACAATTCGGACCCCGGCCTGCTGCGTGACGATATGCAGGCCGCACAAGAGATCTGCAGCGGGCGCATCGGTCTGGTGCGCATGTGTCTGACAGATTTCGGCTTCGATATTCTGGGCTGGCGCGATTATCTGCTGTCCGGCTCGGACCCCGATTCCAACCCGAAATATGCCCGGCGGGGCTATAACCACCCTTACGCCTTTGGCCCGGTGGACAGGGTTGTTCTTGCAGGCGCGGCCAATCCCGCCCGCCCGCGTCAGGTCGCACTTGCCGAACGGATCATGCCCGAACGGCTTGCCATCGCTCTTGAATGGTATCAACGTGAATGGCGCGACCCCGAAGAACCGCTGTGGCTGGCGGCGATTGAGGGGTGGCCCTTCGACCCGCAATCCTGACCGTGCCGCTGATCCCCATGCTGTGATTACCGCGCCCGGAACCGGAACGCGGCCCCGGTGTTCGATCCTGAAATTCAGCAAGCCATGAGTGCGCCAATGTCAGTTCACAACGACCATCACGACGACGATCACGACCTGGGCTTCGCCCATGATCTTCCCCGCCTGATCGGGCGGCGGCATCTGCTGGCGGCCCTTGGCGGTGCCGGTCTGGTCGCCGCCGCAAGCCCGGCCGCGGCAGGCTGCGTGGCCCTGCCATGGGAAACGCAAGGCCCCTATCCCGCCGATGGCAGCAATGCCCGCGCCGGTCAGGTGCTGAACGTGCTGACCCAGCAAGGCGTGCTGCGCGAAGATATCCGCAGCTCGTTCGGCGATCTCAGCGGCACGGCGGATGGCCCGCAACTGGATCTGGAACTGGTGCTGGTCAGCGCCGATGGCTGCACGCCGCTGGCGGGCCATGCGATCTATGTCTGGCATTGCGATGCGGCCGGGGATTATTCGCTTTACAACCTGCCCGACCAGAATTTCCTGCGCGGCGTGGGCATCAGTGATGAAGCCGGGCTGGTCAGGTTCACCTCGATCTTTCCGGGCTGCTATGATGGCCGCTGGCCGCATATCCATTTCGAGATCTTCGCCACCCCCGAAGCCGCCGTCTCGGGCGCGCAATCGGTGCTGACCGCGCAGATCGCGCTGCCTGGGGATATCTGCGCGGCCCTTTACGCCAGCGATCCGCGCTTTGCAGGCAGCACCGCAAATCTCGACCGGCTGACGCTGCAAAGCGACAATGTGTTCGGTGACAACACGCCCGAGGAACTGGCCCAGCAAACCCTTGTCATGTCGGGCGATGCAGGGGCCGGCTATCAGGGCCGGGTGACGATTCCGGTCGATTTCAACGCCGACCGCACGGTCAGCATGGGACCGGGCGGGCCGGGTGGACCCCGTGGGCCGGGCGGGCCACCCCCCGGCGCGGATGGCGGAATGCCGCCCCCGCCGCCGTCGAACTAAGGCCCCGCGCGGCCCAGGCAGGGGGGGGTGGCCGGATTGCCGCCCCCCGCCATCCGTGGCAGGCATGGGCAAAGCAAAGCGGAAAAGCCCATGCGCGCCCTGATCCAACGCGTCACCGACGCCTCTGTCTCCGTCGACGGGCGGATCATCGGCCAGATCGGCCCCGGCCTGATGATCCTTGTCTGCGCGATGCAGGGCGATGACAATGACACCGCCGCGAAGCTGGCCGCCCGCGTGGCGAAGCTGCGGGTTTTCCGCGACGATGCGGGCAAGATGAACCGGTCCTTGCTGGATATGGGCGGCGCGGCGCTTGTGGTCAGCCAGTTCACGCTGGCCGCCGATACGCGCTCGGGCAACCGGCCCGGCTTTTCCGCCGCCGCCCCGCCCGATCAGGGACGCGCGCTTTATGAGCTCTTCACCGGGGCGCTGCGCGCGCTTGGCATCACGGTCGCCACCGGCGCCTTCGGGGCGGATATGCAGGTCGCGCTGACCAACAGCGGGCCGGTGACGATCTGGATGGATACGACTGACCGGGCTTGACTTTCGGGACGCGCGCCCTCATCTGGCATGCAACCCCGGACCCGCGTGCTGCCGCGTGTGCAGCCAGTCGCGGCCGGGCAAACAGGTTCCCACCCACACGCAGGGGCACCGTCGGGCCACCCGTATCATGGCCCGCACCCCTTTCGCGGCAGGATGCCGCCCGCCGTGCCCGATACGGGCGCATGGCATATGTGCAAGTGAGACAGATGAACACTGAATACCGCAGGCCGCGTCGCGGCCAGAAACCCCGCCCGCCGCAGCCGCAGCGCGGTCCGCGCGCAACCGAGGTCAACGCCCGCCGCGCCCCCGCGCGCGATCCGGTCACGACCGGGCCTTTCGCAGATATGGGGATCGATGCCCGTATCAACGCCAATCTGGCACCCATGGGCCTGACCGAACCCACGCCCATTCAGGCGCAGGCCATCCCCCATATCGTCGCGGGCAAGGACCTTCTGGGGCTGGCCCAGACCGGCACCGGCAAGACGGCGGCGTTCTCGCTTCCGATGCTGACCCGTCTGCTGGCCCATGGCCGCAAACCCGAACCGCGAAGCTGCCGCGCGCTGATCCTTGCGCCGACGCGGGAACTGGCGACGCAGATCGCCACCTCGGTCGAGGGCTTTGCCGAAGGCACCCCGATCCGCGCCTTCCGCGTCGTGGGCGGTGCCTCGATCAACGTCCAGATCACCCGTCTGGAACGCGGTGTGGATGTGCTGATCGCCACGCCGGGCCGGTTGATCGACCTGCTGGACCGGCAGGCGGTGGACCTGTCCAAGACCGAATATCTGGTGCTGGACGAGGCCGATCAGATGCTGGACATCGGCTTTATCCACGCGCTGCGCCGCATCGCGCGGACACTGCCGCGCACACGCCAGACGCTGCTGTTCTCGGCCACGATGCCGAAGCTGATGGAGGAACTGGCCGCGACCTATCTGAGCGATCCGATCCGCGTGCAGGCCAACCCGCCCGGACGCCCCGCCGACAAGATCGTTCAGGGCGTGCATTTCGTCAATCAGGGCGACAAGGCGACGCTTCTGTCCGACTATATGTCCAAACATCCCGGCGAACTGGCCATCGTGTTCGGGCGCACCAAATACGGGTCCGAAAAACTGGCCAAGCTGCTGGAAAAATGGGGCTTCTCGGTCGCGGCGATCCACGGCAACAAGTCGCAGGGTCAGCGCGAGCGGGCCCTGGCATCCTTCCGCGAGGGCAAGACCCAGGTGCTGGTGGCGACCGATGTGGCCGCGCGCGGTCTGGACATCCCCGAGGTCGCGCATGTCTATAACTACGACCTGCCGAACGTGCCGGAAAACTATGTCCACCGCATCGGGCGCACCGCGCGCGCAGGCCGCGATGGCCGCGCCGTCGCCTTCTGCGCGCCCGGCGAAATCGGTGAATTGCGCGACATCGAAAAGGCCATCAAGGCCCAGATCCCGGTGATCGGCGGCGAACCCCCGGTGGAACGCCGCGCCCCCCCGCAAGGCCGCGGACGCGGCGCGCCGAAACCCCGTCAGGGTGGCGAGGCCGCGCCCCAGAAACGCGCCGCCCGCAGGCCCTCGCGCCGCCCGAAGGCCGATCAGAAGGGCTGATCCCTGCCCTTATCATGCGAAACGCCGCCGGTTCATCCCGGCGGCGCTTTTCGTTCAGCGCAGGCGCAGCCTCAGCCGTGGCAGCGACAGCGCCGCCGCCAGCCATGCCAGCACCGCGCAAAGCGCGATGGCGGGCACCATGGTCGCGGCGCTATTATCCATGAACGGCCCCGCCACGGCGATCATCACGCCCCCGGTCAGCATCTGGAACGTGCCCCCGATGGACGAGGCAAGCCCCGCGATATCGGGATGCGGGTCCAGCGACATGACCATGGCCGTAGGCATGACCAGCCCCAGAAAGGCATTGCCGATGAACAGCCCCGCCATGACCACGGGCAGCGCGTCGAACCCGGCCCAGACCAGCCCGGTCAGCACCAGCATCGCGCCCGCGAAACCGGTGATCGCCAGCGAGATCACGCGCTCCATCCCGAAGCGCCCGGCCAGCCGCGCCGCGAATTGCGAGGCGGTGAAAAAGCCGATGGCATTGACCGCGAAGGCCAGCGAAAAGCCCGTCTCGCTCAGCCCGTATTGCTTCGTGTAGACGAAGCTGGCCGATGCCAGAAAGACGAAGAAACTGGCCATGCCGAAGCCGCCGATCATGGTCAGCCCCATGAAGCGGCGGTCGCGCAGCAAGCGGCGCGCGGCGGCCAGCATCACATCCAGCCGGACCGGCTGGCGCTGATCATCGGGCAGGGTCTCGGGCAGCACGAACAGGATCAGCGCAAGGCTGATAAAGGCCGCCACGCCGAGAACGGCGAAGATCTCTCGCCAGCCGCCCCATGCCATGACGATGGACCCGGTAAGCGGTGCCAGCATGGGCGAGACGGCGATCACGATCATGATCGCGGCCATCATCTTCGCGGCCTCGGGTCCGCTGGCCATGTCGCGGATCACGGCGCGCGGCACCGCCATCAGCGTGGCGGCACCAAGCCCCTGAACGCCGCGCGCGGCGATCAGCCAGCCGATATCGGGCGCAAGTGCCGCGCCGATGGTGCCGATCAGGAAGATCACCACCCCCAGAACCAGCGGCTTCTTGCGCCCGATGGCATCGGCCATCGGCCCGTAGATCATCTGGGCGAAGCCGAAGACGATGAAATAGGACGTCAGCGTGCGCGCGGCGGCGGCCTCGGTCGTGTGAAGATCGGTCGCTACCTGCGGCAGCGCGGGAAGATACATGTCGATCGCAAAGGGACCAACGGCGGACAGAAGGCCCAGAACAAGGGCCATGCGGAACAATGGGTCACGCAGCATCGGGAAGCCTGATATTTTGCAAAGAAAGGGACGGCGCAGAATCACGCCATGGGAAAACCGCCGCCGCCGATACATGTTTTCTGCCCGAAAAGCCGCCCTGGCGCAACCCGGACCTTCGGGGCGCGCGGGCAGGCATCGGGCGGCTTGCCGCCTGCGGCGTGCAAGGCTATCTGACGCCATGGCCAAGCTGTATTTCCATTATTCGACCATGAATGCCGGTAAAAGCACGCTGCTTTTGCAGGCTTCCTATAACTACCGCGAACGCGGGATGGAAACGCTTTTGCTGATCGCCTCGCTGGATGATCGCGCGGGGCCGGGCCGGATCGGGTCGCGGATCGGCATCTCGGAAAAGGCCACGGCTTTCGGCCCGGACACGGATCTTTTCGCCCTGATCGCCGCCGATCCGCGCGATCTGGCCTGCGTCTTTCTGGATGAGGCGCAGTTCCTGTCGGACACGCAGGTCTGGCAACTGGCCCGCGTGGCCGATGATCTGGGCATTCCGGTCATGGCCTACGGGCTGCGCGTCGATTTCAGGGGCCAGCTTTTCTCCGGCTCGGCGGCCTTGCTGGCGCTTGCCGATGATCTGCGCGAGGTGCGCACCATCTGCCATTGCGGGCGCAAGGCAACCATGGTGATCCGGCGCGACGCTGCCGGCCGCGTGCTGACCACCGGCGATCAGGTGCAGGTGGGCGGCAATGAAACCTATGTTTCGCTGTGCCGCCGCCACTGGCGCGATGCGGTCGGGACCGGCTGAGGGGCTATCCATCTCACATCCCGGTCAGCGTCCCATCCTGCGCGTTGCCCCGGCGCGCGCCATAGGCTAGGTCTGGTGGCAAAACAGGCGATCCGCCCCAAGGACAGGCAATGACCATGCGCGCAGCTTTCACCGCCCTTTTCGCCCTTCTGGCCCCTTTGCAGGCGCAGGCTTTCGACACCAAGGCCCCCTCGGCCTGGGTCTATGATGTCGGCACCGGCACCGTGCTGCTGGCAAAAAACGCCGATGAGCCGCAGCCCCCGGCCTCGATGTCGAAGCTGATGACGCTTTATATGCTGTTCGAAGCGGTGCAGGAAGGACGGCTGCAACTGGATACGCGCCTGCCGGTCTCGACCAAGGCGCGGCAGATGAAGGGCTCGACCATGTTCCTGAACGAGCGCGACCGCCCCACCGTCGAGGAACTGATCGAGGGGATCATCGTGCTTTCCGGCAATGACGCCTGCGTGGTCGTGGCCGAGGGGCTGGCCGGAAGCGAGGAAGCCTTCGCCCGCCAGATGAATGACCGCGCCAGGGCGCTTGGCATGACGCAATCGCATTTCGTCAATGCCTCGGGCTGGCCGGCACCGGGCCATGTCATGTCCATGCATGATCTGGGCATTCTGGCCGAACATCTGATCGAGGATTTCCCCGCGCTTTACAAATATTTCGCCGAGACCGAATTCGCCTTCGACAACCGCGCGCCCGCCAACCGCTTCAACCGCAACCCGCTTCTGAAGCTGGGGATCGGCGCGGACGGGCTGAAGACCGGCCATACGCAGGAAGCGGGCTACGGGCTGGTCGGTTCCGCCGTGCAGGGCGGGCGGCGCGTGATCTTCGTGGTCAGCGGGCTGGAAAGCGAACGCGCGCGGGCCGAGGAATCCGAACGGATCGTGGCCTGGGCATTTCGCGATTTCACCATGAAGGAAGTCGTCCCCGAGGGCGAGACCGTGGCCTCGCTTCCGGTCTGGCTGGGGTCGAAATCGCAGGTGGCGTTGACCACGCGCAACGGGCTGAACGTGCTCATGCCCGTGGGCGCCGAGGCAGGCGTCACCGCCGAGGCCGTCTTCACCGGCCCGATCGAGGCCCCGGTCCAGAAAGGCACCCAGCTTGGCGTTCTGGAAATCCAGATCCCCGGCGTCGGCCCCGCCAATGTGCCCCTTGTCGCCGCCGAGGATATCACCGCGGCGGGCTTCGCGGGCCGGCTGAAGGGCGCGGCCTTCCGGCTTGGCGGCGAGGCATGGCAAATGGCCCGGCAGTAGGGCGCATGTTCATCAGCTTCGAAGGCATCG
>JAUNTV010000456.1 GCA_030538515.1 Paracoccus sp. (in: a-proteobacteria) | reverse complement strand
GCCGCTATGGACGCTATGGCTATCGCAAGATCGCCGAGCTTCCGCGCAGCCAGGCCATTCACAGCACCCCCGATCACGCAGCTGTTCCGAGGTGACCAGCCCACGGGCCAGCATAGCGTCGCGGACGGAATTGCTGATCATGTTGGCCGGCAGGAAGCTGTCGGAATTGACCAGACCGGCATAGAATGCCGCCCGCTCGTCCATGCTGGGCTGGGGTGTCGGATCGGGTTTTCGGCGGCGGGGCTTCCGACCCTGTGTTGCGCTGGCCGCCTGCGCCTCCTGCCGGGCGGCGCGTTCCATGGCGCGGTCCAGCGCCTTGGGGCCGTCGGGCGGGGTGGGGTGGGTGCGCCGGGACGCGGCGGCGAATTCGATGATCAGATCTTGGGTCAGCCCGTATTCGTCGATCCAGCGGCGAACATGGACCTGCGCTGGTCAGCCCTGCCGCCAGCCGGGCAGGGCGGCGGGGTCGAGACCGAGGGCACCGAGCAGCTCGGCGAAGAACTGATCGAAATCGGTCGCGCGCGTCTGCGCGCCCTCCCCCTCCTTTACTGGTTTACTTAAAGGTTCTCTTACAAGGTTAGACCCCGAATTCCGGAGATGGCTCCGTCTTCGAAATCCGGAATCGGCTCGACTTTCTGTTCGCCCTCTGTTCCGTCAAGCCCATCTCCGCTTTCCGTAGATGGCTCTTATGGAAGGCCGTCCTCGAACCCCAGGATGTAGTGGGTGGCCTGCCGCTTGTGAGTGCGGGGATCATGGGCGCGGACGCGGTGGATCAGCCGCAGCGCCTCGAGCCGGGCGAGATGGTCGTTCAGCGCCGAGACCGATATTTCCACATCATCGGCCAGCCGGACCTGGGTCGGGAAGCAGCCAAAATCCGGGTTGTGGCGGTCGCAAAGATGCCAGAGCACAATCTTGGTGGCGGGTTTCAACCCGCACTGCCGGATGGCCCAGTTGGTTGCGTGATGGCTTATGGCGCGATCCCCAGCGGGGGAGCGGCGATGTGCGTGGCAAATTCGTGATCGGCCAGCGCGCCCGGCGCATCATCAAGGCTGCGGACCAGCGCCCAGCCAAAGCCTTGTGCTTGGGCGGCATCGCGAAACGCTTACTGCGACGGTCGCAGCCGGCTCTTCGTTTCCTTTAGCTCCAGAAACAGCACGCGGCCCTCGTAGAGTACCATCAGATCGGCGAAGCCGGCATGGATGCCCATGCCGACCAGGATCGCCTGACGCCTGGCGCCGCGCGGCCCGGGCTCGGTGACCTCGTTGGTGCTGTGATGGATGATGGCCGTGCGGGGCAGGGCAAAGCGCAGCGCCTGCACGACCGCGCGCTGCAGATCGGCCTCGGGGTGCCACGGCGCGTCATGGCTGCACCTCTCCGGCATTTACATCGTCATCATCGTTGCGTCGGGCACGATGTGGGTGCTGCGGCGCGCTTCTGTTCATGACCCGTGGCGCGGGCCAGACCGTCAGTGGCCTGCCAATCCCGCCACGGCCCTTGTTCGCGCGCGATACATCCAGCTGGACCCTGATGCTGACCACCCGCGAAAACTACCAGTCCGTCACGGCGGCGTGGCATGACAAGGAC
>JAUNTV010000455.1 GCA_030538515.1 Paracoccus sp. (in: a-proteobacteria) | reverse complement strand
GCAGTGAATCGCCGGCCTCATCGCCTTCCAACCGGTCCAGCAGCCGTTCGATCGCGGCCTCGGTCTTTGATATCCGGGCCTCGATTTGTGCCCGCAGGCTACCACCATCGTCATGTCCGACCCGCATCAGCCTTTCAACCTCGGCCGCGAATTGTGCCGCGAAGACGGGGGTCATCAGTCCCCTGCGCAGACGCGACAGCACACGATCCTCCAGTTTTGTACGCAGGATCGTCCGGCTGTTGTTGCATTCCTGTTTACCTTGGGTTTTGCGGCGATAGCAGCCGTAGCGGTCTTGGCTGATAATTGTATAGCCCCCGCCACAACAGCCGCATTTGATCAGGCCGTTCAGTAAGTAACGCGCACGATGGCTGCCATTCAGCGCCCGCCCCTCGCCGGAATATTGCGCATGGGTCTGCTCCAGTCGGTCCTGCACCCGGTTCCACACATCGTCGGCGATAATAGCGAGTTCGGGTGCTTCACCATAGGTAATGTCGCCCGCATCCGCAGGCCGTGAAATCCTGAGGCCTGTCTGGCTGTCCCGGTGGAACCGGTTACGGCCATAGACAATGATGCCGACATAGGCCTCGTTGCGCAGCATGCCGTCGCGCTTTTTGGCATTGCCTCGGATCGTGCTGTCATTCCACTTGCCGCCTGAAGGAGAAAGAATGCCATCCTGGTTCAACCGGGCAGCGATTGCCCGAGGTGAGATGCCGTCAGCATAATCGTCGAATATCCGCCGGACGATGGCACATTTTTCCGGGTCGATCTCGCGGTTCAGACCCTTCTTTCCGGCTACGATCCTATAGCCGTAGGCCATGCCCGCAGCAACGCGGCCCTCGCGCGTCATCCCCTTTTGGCCGCGCCGGACCTTGTCGCCAATCTCACGGGATTGATGCTCGGCGATGGCGCCCAGAAACGGCACCAGCTTCCAGTCGAACCTGCCGCCATTTGATGCGTAAAGATCGATTCCGCGGACCTCGAACCAGTCAGCAATCACGCTGATATCGGCGGCGCGGCGACCGATCCGTTCGATCCCCTCCACGATCACTGCGGCGATGTCGCCTTGGCTGACACGTTCCTTCATCGCCATCACGCCGGGGCGGGTTCGCAGCAGGCTGCGTCCGCTCAGCGCCTCATCCCGGAACTCGCCAGCAATCTCAAATCCCAGCTTCGCGGCGGTCTCACGGCCAACCTCAAGCTGGTGTTCACAGCTACGATCATTCTGCTTGTCCGAGGAATAGCGGGCGTAAAGAACGACCTTGGGGCGCCCGGTCTTGATTTCCGGGGCCCGCGCCGCGCCAGCAGCGCGACGGAGCTTGCGTGCCGGGGCGGTCATGCGGCACCTGCCTTGCGCTGATTTTGCGCGACATAGGCACGGGCCATAACCTTTACCAGCGACGCCATACTGATCGTGGCGGACGTGGCGCCCCCCGGATTGTCATTCGCTGCCTCAAGGGTGATGGTCTCGTTGGAATTCTTCATGGTCTTTCTCTTTGTTGAAACGCGCCCCTCATGGGCGCTTTCAGGAGATCGGATCGTTGAAAATTTGGACTCGCAGCTCCAGCATCACGATTCTGTGATTGCGTT
>JAUNTV010000454.1 GCA_030538515.1 Paracoccus sp. (in: a-proteobacteria) | reverse complement strand
GCGTTTCGGGGCCGATTTCGGGGGCGGAAGTGGCAAATCAGGCGCTTTTCGGCGCGACCGTCAGTCGATGATCGCGCCAAGCGCCATCGCCATGGCGGGAAGCGGCGGCCCGGCATCCGCATCGGAATCAGAGCCGTGGGCGGGATCGCCATCCGCTTCGGGTCCGGGGCGGAAGGCATCGGGCGCGTTCATGTCGCCAAGGGGCGGCTCGGGCACGTCATCGGCAAGCAGGTTTCCACCGTCATGCCGGGGAACATGCGCAGCACCTGCGGGGCCGGCAATGCGAATGGCGCGGTTGCCATGAAGCGCGCCCAGCTTGCCGCTGACCAGCAAAAGGCCGGTCCGGGTTTCCAGACGCGCCTTTCCCATGGCTTCGAACGGCAGGGGGATCGTGGTGCCGGGGGCCAGATTGCGCAGGATATGCAGCGGAATCTTCTTGCGGCAAAGCACCGCATCAACCGTGATCGGCACCTGCTGCACGGCATCGGCCAGGCTTGGCGCGCCGCCTGCGTTCGCCGTGACCGCCACATCGTCCCCGGTGGCGGCAGGGGGCAGCACAAGCGCCCGTCCCGCACCGGGCAGAAAGGCGATGAACGCACCGTCGCGCGCGGCCCCCTGCCCCAGACGCATATCCAGCCGGATGCTGTCATAGATCACGTCATCCAGCATCAGTTCCAGCGGTTTGGCATCTTCGACAAAGCTGGCGAAGCGGAAAAGGCCCGGGCCGGGGCCATGGCCGGACGCCCCCAGTTCCGCCGCCAGTTCCGCCAGCGCCAGATTGACGAATTCCCCGCAGATCGAGGCATCCGTCCGCGTCGGGCGCCGGTCGGGGGGCGCATGCGCCGACACCCTGCCCATGGATTGCATTTCGATCATCGCCGCCAGAAAGCCCGCCGACAGGGCCACGACGCCAAGCATGCCCTGCTGGTTTTCGACCACCATGATCAGCGCGCGATCAGGCAGAAGTTCGGGCATTTCAGCCAGCACCGCCTGCCCCAGCCGGGCCTGCACCGGATAGGTTTGCAGCCCCGCGCTGCGCTGCGCCGCGCGCCCGATGGCGGTGCTGGCGGCGCGTTCCGGGGTGGCTTTGGGCAGCACCACCGGCGCGGGCGGTGCCGACGCCCCGCCGCCACCGCGCCTGCACGCCGCCAGATAACCCCTGAGCACCATTGCCGTGCCGCCCGGCCCCGCCCCGGCCCTGTCGCTTGCAGCCTTCACCATAACCCGTCCGAATCACCTGTCGCCTTTGCGCAGTTTCACCCCGGAAAGATTGAGATTTCGTTTACGCCTGCCCCTCATCCTGCCCGAAACCGGGCGGACGACCCGGCAGTTCCAGCCGGAAGGCCGCCCCGTCATGGCCCGGCAGATAGGTGATCGTGCCGCCAAGCGCCGCCATCACCTCGCGCGAGATGGCCAGCCCCAGCCCCGCCCCACCGGCGCGCGTCGGATCATTCAGCCGCGAGAATTTCTCGAACACCAGATCCTGCTGTTCGGGCGGGATGCCGTCGCCGTTATCCATCACCGTGATCTGCACCCCCTCGGCCAGCTTTCGTGCACGGATGGTCAGCACCGGACGCTCGGCGGTGCA
>JAUNTV010000056.1 GCA_030538515.1 Paracoccus sp. (in: a-proteobacteria) | reverse complement strand
GGGCTTTGCAAGGGGTATGGGCTGGGCTATCCCCAAGGCGACAGCTTGGCAGCGGGGCGTGGATATGGGCATCGGGCAGGAATTCGGCACGGATCAGGGCAGGATCTTCATCGCGGGCGCGTGGGTCGCGCCGGGGCATGAGGGGGGGATCGCGGTCGAAGACCCCTCGACCGGTGCCGAGATCGGGCGGATCGGGCGGGGATCGGCCACCGATATCGACCGCGCCGTTGCCGCCGCCCGCGCGGCTTTGGCAGGCGACTGGGGGCAGATGCCGGCCTTTGAGCGCGGGCGTATCCTGATGCGCCTGTCGGCACTGGTGCACGACCGGGCCGAGGATCTGGCGGCGCTGGAATCGGCGGATGTCGGCAAGCCCATGGCGCAGGCGCGAAACGATGCCGCCGCCCTTGCGCGCTATCTGGAATTCTACGCCGGTGCTGCGGACAAGCTGCATGGCACGACCATCCCCTATCAGCCCGGTTTCACCGTCTTTACGCTGCGCGAACCGCATGGCGTGACGGGCCATATCATTCCCTGGAACTATCCGATGCAGATCCTTGGCCGCTCGGTCGGGGCGGCGCTGGCGATGGGCAATGCCTGCGTGCTGAAACCGGCCGAGGATGCCTCGGTCTCATCACTGGCGGTGGCGGCGCTGGCTGATCAGGCGGGATTGCCCGCCGGTGCGCTGAACGTGGTGACGGGATACGGGGCCGAGGCGGGGGCGGCGCTGGCGGGGCACGCGGGCATCGATCATCTGTCCTTCACCGGCTCGGTCGCGACGGGGCGGCGCATTCAGGAAGCGGCGGCGCGGAACCTCGTGCCGGTGACGCTGGAGCTTGGCGGGAAATCGCCGCAGATCGTCTTTGACGATGCCGATCTGGATGCGGCGCTGCCGGTGCTGATCGGGGCGGGGATTCAGGGTGCGGGGCAGACCTGTTCGGCGGGCTCGCGCGTGCTGATCCAGCGCGGCATCTATGATGAGCTGCGCGGGCGGATGGCGGCGGCTTATGCTGCGCTTGTCGCGGGGCCGGCGGATGAGAACCGCGATCTCGGGCCGCTGATATCGGCGCGGCAAAAGCGGATCGTGGATGATTTCGTGGCGCGGGGCCGCGCCGATCTGACCATCGCGGCCGAGGGGCGGCTGGCCGGAACCGCGCCCGAGGCCGGGCATTACGTCGCCCCCATCCTGTTCGCCGAAGTGCCCCCCGGCCATCCCCTGGCGCAAGAGGAAATCTTCGGCCCCGTGCAGGTCCTGATCCCTTTCACCGACGAGGCCGAGGCGATCCGCATCGCCAATGGCACCGATTACGGGCTGGTGGCCGGGATCTGGACGCGCGACGGGGCACGCCAGATGCGCATGGCCCGCAAGCTGGAGGCCGGGCAGGTGTTCATCAACAATTACGGCGCGGGCGGCGGGGTCGAACTGCCCTTCGGGGGGGTCGGCAAATCCGGCCATGGGCGCGAAAAGGGGTTCGAGGCGCTTTATGGCTTCTCACGCGTGAAAACGGTGACGGCGCTGCATGGATAGGCGGGCGGGCGCGGGTGCCTGATCCGTGGCGAAGGGAGGTGCAGGGGCCGCGTCCCGCGGGGGCCTTTGGCGGAGGCCGCGCGCAATCGCCCTGATGGCAGCGACCGGGCATGCGCGAAGCTGCGGGACCACGGCAGGGAAAGGCTTGTGGCCTGCGTATGGGGCGCTAATCTGCACGGGATCATAGCGTGAAAAGAGACCCCATGCCCACCATCCTTGGACTGTCCGGCAGCCTGCGCAAAGCCTCGTTCAATACCGGCCTGCTGCGCGCCGCCACCGCCGAAGCGCCCCCCGGCACCGTGATCGAGATCGGCGATATCCGTCAGGTGCCGCTTTATGACGGCGATGACGAGGCCGCCCATGGCCTGCCGCCTTCGGTGCAGAGATTGCAGGCGCAGCTTGCGGCGGCGGACGGGCTGCTGATGGTCACGCCGGAATATAACAACGGCATTCCCGGCGTGTTCAAGAATGTGATCGACTGGATGTCGCGCGGGCCGGGGCAATCCATCTTCGCAGGCAAGCCGGTGCTGATGATCGGTGCCTCTCCGGGCGGGTTCGGCACGATTCTGTCGCAAAACGGCTGGCTGCCGGTGCTGCGATCGCTGAAGGTCCGGCTGAGCGAGGGGCGGATGCTGGTCTCGCGCGCGGGGGGTCTGTTCGATGCCGAGGGCAATCTGACCGATGACAAGACCCGCGCGGCGCTGCGCGATCTTCTGGGCAGCTTCGTGGCGGAGCTTTAGGTTTTCGCGCGGCCCGGGTGGCGCCGGACGGGGGCTGTCTGCCCCCGGACCCCCGAGGATATTTTCAGACAGAAGAAGCGGGGGTGAGGGCGGGGTTCCGAGCGCCCGGCAAGGCAGGGAAGAGGTGCCTCGCCGGGCTTTTGGCGATCAGATCGCGGCCAGCCAGTCCCTTGCGGCGGTCTGATCGGCGGGGGTCAGTTCGTGGCCGGCGTCGATCAGGCGCGCGTCAACGCCGGCCCCGCCATCCCTCAGCGCCTTTTCCAGTGCCGGGGCCATGCGGTTGAACGGGTCGCGGCTGCCCGAAAGCATCAGCACGCGGGTGCCGTTCATATCGGCTTCGGGCGGGGTTTCCAGCACCTGCACGGGGCGCAGCAGGATCGCGCGGCTTATCACGCCGGGATGAAGCTGCATCACCGCGCCAAGCAGGTTCGCGCCGTTGGAATAGCCGAGATAGCTCATCCGCGCGGGGTCCAGCCCGTAGCCTTTCACCGCGCCGTCGATAAAGCCGGCGAGCGCGCGGGATTCGGCGATGATATCGTCCTGATCATAGGTCACGGCGTCAAAGCGGCGGAACCATCGGTTGATCCCTTCCTCGGTCGAGCGGCCGCGCAGGCCCAGAAGCGTGGCGCGCGGATTGAGGCGTGCGGCAAGCGGCATCAGGTCGGTTTCATTGCCGCCGGTGCCGTGCAGCAGCACGATCACGCTGCCATCGGGATTGTCGGGGTGGTGGAAGCGGTGAATGAAGGGCAGGTCGCGCATGGGTATCCTTTCCGCGCCGGGGCGGGCGAACTGGGGCAGCATGATCCGCAGGTCCTGGGCCCGGGCGGCGTCATGGGGCGGGATGAACAGGGTCTCGCCCAGATGTCCGGGCGGTTCGTCCACGGTGAAGCCGGGCGCGTCGGTTGCATATTCGAACAGCGTGCCGCCCGGTTCGCGCACGTAAAGCGACAGGAAATACTTGCGGTCATGGACATGGGTGGCGCTGTCGTGATCCTTCAGCGACAGGCGCATGGCGCGCAGCGCATCCGCATCCGGCGCGCGGAAGGCGACGTGATCGAAGATCGAGGCACCGGGAATGCCCGGAAAATAGCCGCGCGCATCGCGGATATCGACCGCATCCCGGTCCGAGATCATGCGCGTGATATTGCCCTGGGCCGGGCCGGGGCGGTAGCCGAAGCGGGCGGTGAAGGCCTGCGTGGCCTGCGGGTCGTCGGTCAGCAGTGTCACGGCACGGATGCGTGTCGGCGCGATCGGGTCGGGCAGGGGTGCCGTGGCGGGCAGATCGGCACCCACCAGCTTGACGATGATGCCATCGGGGTCTTTCAGGCGCAATGTGGTTTCACTGAATTCGCGCGCCGGCCCTTCGACCGGCACGCCCGCGGCCATGGCGCGCGCCAGCCATTCGCCGATACTGTCGGGCGGCACGGCGAAGGCGATTTCGCTGACCTGCCCCAGCCCCGTGCGCCCCGAGGCCCCATCCTCCCAGACGAGAAAGCTGAGCAGGCTGCCCGGACTGCCAAGCGCGTCGCCATAGAAAAGGTGAAGCTGTTCGGCATCCTCATACCCGCCGGTCTGCTTGACCAGATTGAGGCCCAGAAAGCCCATGTAGAAATCGACGTTATCCTGCACGCGGCGGGTCAGGGCGGTGACGTGATGGATGCCGGTGGTCATCTCATGCCCCCTCTTCCTCGGCCAGAACGCGCTGCACCGCGGGATCGGCGGCCAGCCGGTCGTGAAGCGCCTGCACATGGGCATAGGGCGCGATCCCGTCCGGCAGCATCTTCATCCCCCAGCGGATCATCGGGAAGGCATAGGCATCGATGACCGAGCGCGCACCGCGCCCTTCCCCCAGCATCCAGTCGCGCCCGTCGAGATGCGCGTCCAGCAGCGCCAGCTTGCGGCCCACCATCTTCTGGCCGGCCGCTTTCACGGCCTGAAGCGCGGGCCCGGACCGGTCCAGCGTATAGCGCGCGGGCGTGAACACCGGCCAGAAGGCGGCGTGAAGATCGCTTGTCAGGAAGGCCGACCAGCGATGCGCATCCGCCTGCGCGCGCAGGCTGTCGCCGCCCGAAAGCGCGGCCTCGGGGTGCTTATGGGCCAGATAGTCAAGGATCGCGCCCGCCTGCGTGAGCAGCCAGCCGTCATCCTCGCGCAGGGTCGGCACGGCACCTGCGGGGTTCACGGCCAGCAATTCCTTCGATCCGAACTGGACCTTGACCGCCTGATAGGGCGCGCCGATCCATTCCAGAACGATATGCGGCGCAAGCGAGCAGGCTCCGGGGGCGTAATAAAGCGTCGTCATGAGAAGGCACCTTTCGGGTTGGGCTTGCCCCGAAGGAAGGGGCTTGGCGTGGCAAAGTCAATGCGAACGGGGGGCGAATGCGGCGTTCGCTTACGGCGAACGGGCTTGCATCTGCGCGATTGCCGGGGCCGGCCCGCGCGGCTATCGTGATGGCGGCATCAGCGAAAGGCAGGCGAGGCGATGATATTCTACGGCTATTTCCGCTCATCCTCGGCCTATCGCTGCCGGATCGCGTTCAACCTGAAAGGCGTCACGCCCGAGGCCCTGCCGGTCAATCTGCGTGAGGGGGCGCAGAAGGCAGAGGCGTTTCGCCGCCTCAATCCGCAGGGCCTTGTTCCGGCGCTGGATACGGGCGGGGGCGTGCTGTTCCAGTCGCTGGCGATCATCGAATGGCTTGACGAAACCCACCCCCTGCCGCCGCTTCTGCCTGCCGGGCCGATCATGCGCGCCCATGTGCGCGGCTTCGCGCAGATCATCGCCTGCGAGGTCCACCCGCTGCAAAACCTGCGCGTGCTGAACTATATCAAGCAGCATCACGGACAGGATCAGGCGGGCGCGGATCAGTGGTGCCGGCACTGGATCGCCGAAGGACTTGCCGCCTGCGAGGTCATCGCCGCCAGCCAGACCCATCGCGGCGGCTTTACCTTTGGCGAGGCACCGGGGCTGGCCGATATCTGCCTGATCCCGCAGATGTTTTCGGCCGATCGCTTCGGGCTGGACCTGGCGCCTTACGGACGCCTGCGCGAGATCCGGGCGGTGGCCGAGGCCCTGCCCGCCTTCGCCGATGCCCATCCCGCGCGTCAGCCCGACGCCATCTGAGCCGCGCGTTCAGCCAAGGCCAAGGCGTTCGACCGCGCGGCGCGCGGCGCGCCAGAACAGCCGCATCTCGGGCGTTTCACGGTCGGCTGCGCGGCGCATCATCCCGACCGGGCCTTCGGTGCCGCGCGTGTCGAAAGGCAGGCGCACCAGCCGCCCGTCGCGGATCTCATGGCTGACCACGCCCGCCGAAATCACCCAGATTGCATCACTGCGCGCGGTATGAATGCGCCCGAACGCGCCCGAGACCGTCTCGATCCTGCGGGCGGGGATGGGCAGGCCCTGCGCGATCAGCAGGCGTTCGACCACGGCGCGGATGGCGGCCCATGGCGGCGGGAAGATCACGGTGAATTCCCCGGCCAGGCGCGCGATATCCGGGGCGTCAAGGATGGGATGGCCGGGGCGGGCGACAAAGGCGACCTCTTCCAGATAAAGCTGCGCGAAGCTGAGACCGCGCATGGTATCGGGCGCGCCAAGCCTTCCCACGACCAGATCCAGCGTGCCGGCGCGAAGCTGCGCGGTCAGATGCTCGTGCGAGCCATCGGCGATGGTCAGGATCAGATCGGGCGCGGTCTCGGCCAGCCTGCCCGCCAGTTCCGGCAAAAGCCGCGCCGCAACCGATGGCAGCGCCCCCAGATGCAGCCTTGGCGCGGATTGGCGCGACCGCGCCGCCGCGCCTTCCAGCCCGCGTTCCAGCGACCCAAGCCCGGCCTGCGCGAAATCGAACAGCACCTCGCCCTGTGCGGTCAGCTCGACCCCGCCGCGCCCGCGCTCAAGCAGGCGGGTGCCAAGGATCACCTCCAGCTCGGCCAATGTGCGCGAAATGGCGGGCTGGGTCAGGCCAAGGCGTTCCGCCGCGCGCTTCAGGCTGCGCGCACGGGTGATTTCGACGAAGGCCTCAAGATGGCGCAGCTTGATCCGGCGATCCATTACTTACCTTTTTTGGTAACTTATTTCGCCATAATCTCAATTTTCATGCCGATTTCCATATGCGATCCTCAAGTCAGGGGGGAAAGGCTTTCATGCGCACACAAGTCGTCATTATCGGCGGCGGGCCGTCAGGCCTGCTTCTTGGCCAGCTTCTGCACCGCAATGGCATCGATGCCGTGGTGCTGGAACGCAAGACCCGCGATTACGTGCTGGGGCGCATCCGCGCGGGTGTTCTGGAAACCGGCCTTGTGCGCCTGATGAAGGAAGCCGGCGTCGCCGACCGCCTTCACCGCGAGGGCTATATCCATGACGGCACGCAAATCGCCTTCGGGGGCGAGATGTTTCACATTGATTTCAAGACCCTGACTGGAACGCCCGTCATCGTCTACGGCCAGACCGAGGTGACGCGCGATCTTTACGACGCGCGCGCCGCCGCCAGCCTGCCCACCGAATTCAAGGTCGATCACGTCACCATCCACGGTGCTGACACCGACCGCCCCTATGTCACCTATGAGCAGCACGGCCGGCAAAAGCGCATCGACTGCGATTTCATCGCCGGTTGCGACGGTTTTCACGGCGTCAGCCGTCAGGCCATCCCGCTGAGCGTCCGGCGCGAATATGAAAAGACCTATCCTTTCGGCTGGCTTGGCGTGCTTTCGGAAACCGCGCCCGTTCATGATGAACTGATCTATGCCAATTCCGACCGGGGCTTTGCGCTGTGTTCCATGCGCAATGCGCATCTGTCGCGCTATTATATCCAATGCGCGCTGTCCGATCATGTCGAGGACTGGACCGACCGCGCCTTCTGGGAGGAACTTCGCCGCCGTCTGCCCGGGGATGTGGCCGCGCGTCTGGAAACCGGCCCCACGATCGAGAAATCCATCGCGCCCCTGCGCTCCTTCGTGACCGAGCCGATGCGATGGGGCAGGCTGTTTCTATGCGGGGATGCGGCCCATATCGTGCCGCCGACCGGCGCGAAGGGGCTGAATACGGCGGCCAGCGATGTGCATTATCTTTACCAGGGGCTGGTGCGCTTCTATCAGGATGGCGACAGCGAAGGCATTGACCGCTATTCTGAAAAGGCGCTGCTGCGGGTCTGGAAGGCGGAACGTTTCAGCTGGTGGTTCTCGGGCCTCTTGCATCGCTATCCGCATATGTCGGCGTTCGATCTGAAGATGCAGGCGGCGGATATCGCTTTCCTGCGCGACAACGCGGCGCAGCAGCGCGCCTTCGCGGAAAACTATGTGGGGTTGCCTTACTGATGCAGATACTGAACGCAAACGGGGTGGGGTTGCATTACGCCGATCAGGGGCCAGGGGACGCCCCGGCGATGGTGTTCGCGAATTCGCTTGGCACGGATCTGCGGCTTTGGGATGCGCTTTTGCCGCTGCTGCCGAAGGGGCTGCGTCTGATCCGCTATGACAAGCGCGGCCATGGGCTAAGCGGCGCGCCCGCAGGGCCTTGCAGCATCGACGACCTGGCCGGCGATGCCGCCGCGCTGATCGAGGCCCTGGGCTTGCGTGATGTGGTTTTCGTGGGCCTTTCCATCGGCGGGCTGATCGGGCAGGCACTGGCGCTGGCGCGGCCTGATCTGGTGAAGGCTCTGGTGATCTCGAACTCTGCCGCCAGGATCGGCACCAGCGATATGTGGCAGGCCCGCGTGGCCGCGATTCGCCAAGGCGGGCTGGCCGCTGTCGCCGCGCCCACGATGGAACGCTGGTTCTCGCCCGCTTTCCGCGCCACGCCCGCGCTGGCGCTGTGGCAGCACATGATGGCACGCCAGCCCCCCGAAGGCTATATCGCCTGTTGCGATGCCATCGCCGCCGCCGATCTGCGGGGCCGGGTGGGCGCGCTTGATCTTCCCGTGCAGGTGATTGCGGGCGGGCTGGATGGCTCGACCCCGCCGGAACTGGTTCAGGCGACGGCGCGCATGATACCGGGCGCGGAATTCGCCCTGATAGCTGGCGCGGGCCACCTGCCCTGCGTCGAGGCCGCGCCCGAATACGCGCAGATCCTGAACGCTTTTCTTGAAAGGGTCGGCCATGTCTGAACGCCATGACATCGGCATGCGGGTCCGGCGCGAGGTCCTGGGCGACGCCCATGTTGACCGCGCCAGCGCCGCCACGACTGAATTCGATCAGGATTTTCAGCAGCTTATCACGGAAAGCGCCTGGGGCACCGTATGGGCTTCGGACGGGATCACCCGGCGCGAGCGTTCGATGCTGACGCTGGCGCTTCTGGCCGCGACCGGGAATTTCGACGAAATCCCCATGCATATCCGCGCCACCGCCCGCACCGGGGCCAGCAAACGCGACGTGCTGGAAGCGTTTCAGCATGTCGCCATCTATGCGGGCGTGCCGCGCGCGAACCATGCGCTGAAACTGGCGAAGGAAACCTATGCCGAGATGGAGGCAAAGCCATGAAGCCCGCCGAATATTTCCAGCGTGACCGCCGCCGCCAGCCGCCCGCGCTGACGCCGGATTACAAGACCTCGGTGGCGCGCAGCCCGCGCTATGCGATGATTTCCCTGCAACAATCCCCGTCCGAGATCACCGGCCCGGTCTTCGGTCATCAGGATATCGACCCGCTCGACAACGACCTGATCAGGAATTACGCGACAACCGGCGACCCGGTGGGTGAGCGCATCATCATCCATGGCCGCGTGCTGGATGAAAACGCCCGCCCCGTCCCGAATACTCTGGTCGAGGTCTGGCAGGCCAATGCGGGCGGGCGCTACCGCCACAAGAAGGACAGCTATCTGGCCCCCATTGACCCGAATTTCGGCGGCTGCGGGCGGACCCTGACGGATGGGAACGGCTATTACTTCTTCCGCACCGTCAAGCCCGGCGCTTACCCATGGCGTAACTGGGTCAATAACTGGCGACCCGCGCATATCCATGTCTCGGTCTTTGGTTCGGGCTTTTGCCAGCGCCTGATCACCCAGCTTTATTTCGAGGGCGACCCGCTGATCCCGCTTTGCCCGATCGTGCAGACCATCCCCGATGCGGATGCAATCGATCAGCTGACGGCAAAGCTGGACATGAACGCCAGCGTGCCCCTGGATTGCATCGCCTACAAGTTCGACATCGTGCTGCGCGGGCGTCGCTCGACCCTGTTCGAGAACCGGCCAGAGGGGAACTGAAATGGCCCAGAAGCTTGATTATCTGAAAGAAACCGCATCCCAGACGGCCGGGCCTTATGTTCATATCGGGCTGGCGCCGGGGGCGGCCGGTTTCGATATCTACCGGCGCGAACTGGGCTGGGACATTGCCGGGCCGAACCCGAAGGGCCAGAAGATCCGCGTCGAAGGCGTGGTGATCGACGGCATGAACAGCCCCGTGAAAGATGTGCTGATCGAGGCATGGCAGGCCAATGCCGACGGGCATTACGCCCATCCCGAAGGCGGTGGCCCGGTCGAGGAAGGCTTTCGCGGCTGGGGTCGTGTCATCACCGATTTCGAGACCGGCGAATGGGGCTTCGACACCGTGAAACCCGGCCCCGTGCCCGCGCGGGCGCGGATGGCATCGGGCCTGCCGGACCGCGTGGCGCAGGCTGCTGACGCGCCGCCGCCCATGGCCCCCCATATCAACCTGTGGATCGTGGCGCGCGGCATCAATATCGGGCTGCATACGCGCCTCTATTTCGACGATGAAGCCGATGCGAATGCCTCTGACCCGGTGCTGAACCTGATCGAATGGGAAAACCGCCGCGCGACCTTGCTTGCAAAACGCAGTGGCGCGCGCGAGGGTCGGCCCCTCTATCGGTTCGAAATCCGCCTGCAAGGCGACAATGAGACGGTCTTTTTCGATGTCTGATCCCTGTATCATCTGCGTGGCCATTACCGGCTCTGTCCCGACCAAGGCGAATAACCCCGCCTTGCCGGTGACGGTGGCCGAACAGATCGAATCCACGCAACAGGCGTTCGAGGCGGGCGCGACCATCGCGCATTGCCATGTCCGCGACGACGCGGGCCTGCCCAGCAGCGACCCCGACCGTTTCGCGCGCCTCAAGGAAGGGCTGGAAAAGCATTGCCCGGGCATGATCATCCAGCTTTCGACAGGCGGGCGTTCCGGCGCGGGGCAGGCACGCGGCGGCATGCTGCCGCTTTCGCCCGATATGGCCAGCCTGTCGGTGGGTTCGAACAATTTCCCGACCCGCGTTTACGAAAACCCGCCCGATCTGGTGGACTGGCTGGCATCCGAGATGCTGAAATACGGCATCAAGCCGGAAATCGAGGCCTTCGATCTGTCGCATATCTTTCAGGCGAAGAAGATGGCCGATGACGGGCGGCTGGCAGGCGTGCCCTATGTGCAATTCGTGATGGGCGTGAAGAATGCCATGCCTGTCGACCGCGAGGTGTTCGATTTCTACATCCGCACCGTCAAGCGCCTGTTCGGAGATGACGCGCCATGGTGCGCGGCGGGGGTCGGGCCGAACCAGATCGTGGTGAATGAATGGGCGATCAGCAGCGGCGGCCATGCGCGCACCGGGCTGGAAGACAACATGCGCCTTGACCGCGACCGCCTGGCCCCGTCCAACGCGGCGCTTGTGAAGCGCGCGGTGGAACTCTGCGGGAAATACGACCGCCCCGTCGCCACATGGCAGCAGGCCCGCGCCATTCTGGGTCTGCGGCCCGTCTGATGCGCGCGGGCCTTCTGGATCAGCTTCTGGATGATGCCGGGATGGCCGCCATCATCGGCGATCAGGCCAGCCTTGCCGCCATGCTGCGCGCCGAGGCAGCCCTTGCCCGCGCGCAGGCCCGGCTTGGCGTGATCCCGCAACCCGCCGCGGATGCGATCGCACGCGCGGCTGATGCCCTGCGCCCCGATCCGGCGGCGCTTTCGGCGGATGTGGCGCGCGCGGGCATCGCCGCGCAGCCCGTGATCGCGGCGCTGAAACAGGCCGTGCCCGATCATGCGGCCTTCGTGCATTTCGGCGCGACCTCGCAGGATATCACCGATACCGGGCTGATGGTGCAGCTTTCAGCGGCGGTGGCGCTGCTGCGCGCCCGACTGATGACGCTGGACGGGCTGCTGGCGGCGAAGGCCGGTGCTTTCGCCGATCTGCCGATCCCCGCCCATACCCGTTTCCAGATCGCGGCACCAACCACGCTTGGCGCGAAAATCGCCATCTGGCGCGCGGGCCTGACCCGGCAGGTGCAGCGGCTGGACGAGATGGCACCGCGGCTGCTTCTGGTTTCGCTTTACGGGGCGGCGGGGACCTCGGCCGCGCTCGGGTCCCAGGCCGGTGCGATCCGGCGTGACATGGCCGCCCGGCTTGGCCTTGGCGTGACGGATATGCCCTGGCACGCCAGCCGCGACGCAATCGCGGAACTGGGCGGCTGGCTGTCGATGATGACCGGGCTGATGGGCAAGATCGGCGCCGATCTGGTGCTGATGGGCACGGCATGGCCCGGCGCGGTGACGGCGGGAACGGGCGGCGGCTCATCGACCATGCCGCAAAAATCGAACCCGGTCGCGGCGGAAGCGCTGATCAGCCTTGCCCGGCTGAACGCGGGTGCGCTTGGCACGCTGCATCAGGCCATGGTGCATCAGGCCGAACGCGACGGAAGCGCGCTGATGATCGAATGGGCCACCCTGCCCGATATGCTGATCCGCGCCGCCGCCTGCCTGCGCATCGGCACGGAACTGGCCGCAAGCCTGCGCGCCGATCCCGCCCGGACCCACGCCGCCTTCACCGCCGACCGTGGCCGGATGATGGCCGAGGCTGCGGGCTTCGCGCTGACCCGCGACATGCCGCGCGCCGATGCCCTGGCACTGATCGCGCAGGCGCTTGGCGCGATGCAGGACGACCCCGCCCTGACGCTGGCCGGCGCATTGGACCGGCTGGCACCGGGGCGGGACTGGGCGCAGCTTCTCGCGCCCGAAGCCAACACCGGCGATGCCGCGCGCATCGCCCGGCAAGACCATAACCCAACGGGAGGAACGACCACATGAACGCCTTGAAAACCGCGCTTCTGGCCAGTGTCGCCATCGCGCTTGCCGCCCCCCTTGCCGCGCAGGAGATCACCTTGCGCGTCCATCACTTCCTTTCGGCGGACGCGCCCATGCACAAGGGCGTGCTGGAGCCGTGGGAAAAGATGGTCGAGGAAGCCTCGGCCGGGCGCATCGACGTGCAGCTTTACCCCTCGATGCAGCTTGGCGGGCGGCCGCCGCAGCTTTTCGATCAGGCCCGCGACGGG
>JAUNTV010000453.1 GCA_030538515.1 Paracoccus sp. (in: a-proteobacteria) | reverse complement strand
ATTTCCCAGAACCGGTCCCGCATCAGCGCGCCGCCAGAATGGCGCGGGCCTGGGCGCTGTCGCGATCCATCTGCACGATCAGCGCGTCAAGGCTGTCGAAACGCGCCTCAGGCCGCAGATAATCGATCAGCGCCACCGAAAGATGCTCGCCGTAAAGATCACCTTCGAAATCAAACAGATGGACCTCAAGATTGGGGGTATTGACGCCGAACATCGGGCGCACGCCAAGGCTGGCCACACCCGGCCAGCTTCCCTTGTGTGGCCCGCTCAGCACATCGGCGATCACGGCATAGACGCCAAGCTTCGGCAGATGCAGCCCGTCCATCGACATATTCGCGGTCGGATAGCCCAATCTGCGGCCGCGTTTCTCGCCATGAAGCACCTCGCCCTCGATCCGGTGCCAGTGCCCAAGCATATGCTCGGCCTCGCGCGGGCGCCCCTCGGACAGCGCAGCGCGGATCGCCGTCGATGAGAAATCCCTGCCATCCTCGCCCAGAAGATCGGCAATGGTGACACCAAAGCCAAGCCGGCCACCCAGTTCACGCAGCGTTTCGGCATTGCCCCGGCGCCCCTTGCCGAAGCAGAAATCCCGCCCGACAGTGACATGGGCGCAGCCAAGCCCGGTCAGCAGAACCTCATGCGCGAAGCTCTCGGGCGAAAGCCCGGCCAGCACCGGGCCGAAGGGCAGTTCAAACAGATGCTCCACCCCCAGACGGCGCAGGCGGTTGGCGCGGGCCTCGGCATTCATCAGCCGGAAAGGGGGCGCATCGGGGGCGAAATACTGGCGGGGATGGGGCTCGAAGGTCAGCACGCCAAGCGGCGCATCAAGCGCTGCACGGGCCGCATCTATGACCGAGCGGTGGCCGCGATGAAGCCCGTCGAAATTGCCCATCGCCAGCGAGGTGCCCCGCGCGTCAAGGGGAAGACCGGTCCAGTGATGGTGGATATGCAATGCGCCCCCTTCCGGCCCTCAAACCGTCGCGGAAAAGCCCCGCATCCCTGCCATATCGCGCAGCGCGCGTCAGGTTGCAAGATCGCCCGCAACCACCCCAACCGCTTCTTCTGTCCACAAATATCCCCGCCGGAGGCCCTTTTCCAGCACACGGCCCCCGCCTCCAGGCGCGCTGAAGTGTTGAGCCCTCGGCATCTGCTGGATTGGTCGAGGGTGACATGATCCGGGTCCACGCCGACAGCATCACCGAATCCGACGCCCGCGCGGCGCTGCAGCAGCTAGACCCGCTTTGGGGTGGCGTGCGACGTTGCGGATCCAAAACTTCAACCCTAACCTGAACCGCCCCGGATTTACCGGAGAGCTTGTGGCTCACTGATTAGGCTGCTTTTCCGGTATGGTTCAAGCTGTAGAATGCCTGCTCTGCTTCGTCTGGCGTGACGTAACCGATTGCGCTGTGCAGGCGCGTCTTGTTGTACCAGTCGACCCAATTTCAGGGTTTCCCTATTCGACCTGGCCAACAGTCTTCTAAAGCATTTCGATCAAAGTTTGCATCGGAAGGTTTCCCCTGAGGTCTGATTTGTAATTCACCCTTTATGGGCGGATCAGGACCATGCCAGCAGCGTTGCCAAAGGAACTCCGAGATCGTTTC
>JAUNTV010000055.1:10058-12518 GCA_030538515.1 Paracoccus sp. (in: a-proteobacteria) | reverse complement strand
GGCCTCATCGTAGCGGCCAAGGCGGAACAGCACCCAGCCAAGGGAATCAAGGATATAGCCGTCATCGGGCGACAGTTCGACCGCGCGTTCGATCAGCGCCAGCGCCTCGGTCATGTTCATGCCGCGATCGACATAGGAATAGCCAAGATAATTCAGCAGCTGCGGATTGTCGGGGCGGATTTCCAGCGCGGCCTTCAGGTCGGCCTCGGCGCGGTCGAACAGGCCCTGACGTTCCAGCGCGATGGCGCGGGCATAGGTCGGGAACCAGCGTTCGTCCATGTCATCCGCCGCGATCAGCGCCAGCGCCTTGTCATAGGCGGGCACGGCCTGCGCCCATTTTTCCTGTTGGCGCATCAGATCGCCAAGCGCGATCCAGCCCTGAGGCAGATCAGGCCGCGCCGCCGTCAGCGCCAGCGCCGCCTTTTCGGCATCGGTCATCAGATCGGCGCGTGCCAGCGCATCGATGCGCAGCAGTTCCGCCGTGGGGCGAAGCTGGCCCTTTTCACGCAGCATGTCGAATTCGGTCTCGGCGGCGTCGAACTGACCCATGGATTGCAGCATCTGCGCCACCATCAGCCGGGCATCGGCCAGATCCGGCGCGATATAACTGGCCAGCCGGGCATGGATCAGCGCCAGCGGGTTGGGATCGATATCGCTGGCAAGAAGCGTGGCGAAGGTCAGGAAAACCTGCGCGATCCCGTCACGCGGGTCATGCACCGTATCGAATGCGACCGTTTCGCCGGCACGCAGCTTGCGCGCAAGCTCATCGGCGATACCATCGATGCCGATCCCCTCGACACGTTCCAGCACCGCAAGGGCATCGGCGCGGCGGTCAAGCTGTGCCAGCACCTGCGCATAGGCGATGGCAGCCATGAGGTTGTCTTCGGGCGTCTCGCTGTGCAGAAGCGCCGCCGCGCTTTCGAAGTCACCCACAAGCGCCTTGGCCAGTGCCATGTGATAATTCACCAGAAGATCGGTGCCGGGAATGGCGCGCATCTTTTCGAAGGCGGCATCGGCGTCAGAGGCCCGGCCCTCGCCCAGAAGCGCCCATGCGCGCAGCATCCCGTCCAGAAGCTGCTCGGAACCGTCGTCATCGCTGCTTTTCGCGTCCAGCAGCACCAGAAGCCCCGCCCAGTCCTGCGCCTGCGCGGCGCGTGCGCGCGACACCAGTTCCACCAGACGCGAGGACATCGGGCCGATCAGGTTTTCCTGATTGCCCAGTGCCGCCGCGCGCTCGATCTGCCCGGCGGCCAGCATGGCGACAAGGGCGCTGTCGCCCAGATAGGGCGAGGCAGGATCAACCTGCGCCGCGCGCAGGAAATAATCCGCGGCCATGGCGAATTCATTCTGCATCACCGCCGCGCGCCCGGCCATATAGGGGCCGGCCAGCCCGCGCGTCAGCGGGGCCGAGGCCCCGGCCCCGCCAAGCTGGTCGGGGCGCGGCGGCGGTGGCGTGGCATCCTGCGCATAACCCGCCCCGAGCGAGGGCAGCGTGATCAGGCCGGCAAGGGCCAGAAGTGTCGTCAGTTTCATCGGCGCGTCCGCTTTCCGGTTTCGCCCGACCCTAGCCCTGCCGGGACCGGCTGGCAACGCCGGCCCGGCTGTCGCGGGCACGGGCCTGATCACATATTCGGGTAATTCGGCCCGTCACCGCCCTGCGGCGTGGTCCAGACGATATTCTGGGTCGGGTCCTTGATATCGCAGGTCTTGCAATGCACGCAGTTCTGGAAATTGATCTGGAAGCGCGCGGCATCGCCCTCTCCCACGACCTCATAGACGCCCGCCGGACAATAGCGCTGCGCGGGCTCGGCATATTCGGGCAGGTTCACCGCAATGGGGATGCTCGGGTTCTTCAGCTTCAGATGCGAGGGCTGCGATTCCTCGTGATTGGTGAAGGAATAAGCCACATTGGTCAGCCGGTCGAAGCTGAGCTTGCCATCCGGCTTCGGATAGTCGATCGGCTTGTGATCACGCGCCTTTCCGGTCGCCTCGGCATCGGTCCTGCCATGTTTCCAGGTGCCAAGCGGGTTCCAGCCGGTCAGGCTCGCCACCCACATGTCGAAGCCGCCAAGCAGCAGGCTGGCGCTTAGCCCCAGCCGCGACCAGACCGGTTTCACGTTGCGCACGGGCCTGAGATCGCGCGCGACGGGACCGCTGCGCAGATCGGATTCGTAATCGGTCAGCTCGTCGCCCTCGCGGCCCCCGGCGATGGCTGCCGCCGCCGCATTGGCCGCCGCGATGCCTGAAAGCATCGCATTATGATTGCCCTTGATGCGCGGCACATTGACCAGCCCGGCCGAGCAGCCCAGAAGCGCGCCGCCCGGAAACACCAGCTTCGGCACCGATTGCCAGCCGCCTTCGCTGATCGCGCGGGCACCGTAAGCCACGCGCTTGCCCCCTGTCAGCAGCTCGGCGACAAGCGGGTGATGCTTGAAGCGCTGAAACTCCATATAGGGGTAA
>JAUNTV010000055.1:0-10048 GCA_030538515.1 Paracoccus sp. (in: a-proteobacteria) | reverse complement strand
TCAGATGCGTCACCAGACCCACCAGAACCTGATTGTTTTCAAGGTGATAGATAAACGCCCCGCCACCCGCGTTCTTGCCAAGCGGCCAGCCCATCGTATGGATCACCGTGCCGGGGCGGAACTTCGCGGGATCGACCTCCCATATCTCTTTCATGCCCAGGCCGAATTTCTGCGGCTCATGCCCGGCGCAAAGGTCGTAACGTTCCATCACCTGCTTCGACAGCGACCCGCGCACGCCCTCGGCCAGAAGCACATATTTGCCGCGCAACTCCATTCCCGGTTCGTATTGCGGGCCGGGCGTGCCGTCCGCCGCCAGCCCCATCTCGCCCGCGACGACACCGGCCACGCGCTCGCCATCCATCACAAGGGCCGAACACGCCATGCCGGGGAATATCTCAACGCCCAGGGCTTCCGCCTGTTCGGCCATCCAGCGGGTCACATTGCCCATGGAGACGATATATTTCCCGTGATTCGACATCAGGGGCGGCATCGGCCAGTTCGGCACCCGCATCTGCCCGGCCTCGCCCAGAATGTAGAAGCTGTCGCTGGTGACTTCCTGATGGATGGGCGCGCCACGTTCGCGCCAATCGGGGATCAGCGCGTCCAGCCCCGCGGTATCAAGCACCGCGCCCGACAGGATATGCGCCCCGATCTCGGACCCCTTCTCCAGCACGACCACCGCAAGATCCGGCTCGACCTGCTTGAGCCGGATCGCCGCCGACAGGCCCGCAGGCCCGCCGCCCACGATCACGACGTCGAAATCCATCGCCTCGCGTTCGACTGCACTCATCCCCTCGGTCACGGCTGGCCTCCTCGCTTGCAGCAAATCTGCCCTGTCCTAGACTGCGCAGGCCCGCGCGGCAATCGTTACGCGGCGATGCGCCGCAAGCGAAGCCTTGCCGGGGCCTTGGCGTGACGCTTGCAATATCGCCCCGGATCGGGGAACGCTTGTCGCAACGGAATCGCACGGCCCCTGCCATTTGCTTGGCGGGGGCCTTGTCCAAATTCATGCGCGGGTGGCCGCGCCGTCAGGTGATACAGGAAAGACGATGGAAAAAATCCCGATGACCCGCGCAGGCTTCGACCAGCTTGATGCCGAATTGCGTGATCTGAAATCCAGGGAGCGCCCCGCGATCATCGCGGCCATCGCCGAGGCGCGGGAGCACGGCGATCTGTCGGAAAATGCCGAATACCACTCGGCCCGCGAAAAGCAGAGCTTCATCGAGGGACGCATCACCGAATTGGAAAGCGTGATCTCGCGCGCCGAGGTGATCGACCCGACGAAGCTTTCGGGCGGCGTCAAGTTCGGCGCGACCGTGGTGCTGCTGGACGAGGACACCGACGAGGAAAAGACCTTCCAGATCGTCGGCGAACACGAGGCCAGCCTGGAAAAAGGGCTGATCAACATGCGCGCGCCGCTGGCCCGCGCCCTGATCGGCAAGGAAGAGGGCGATCTGGTCGAGGTGCAGACGCCCGGTGGCCTGCGCAGCTACGAGATCCTCTCGGTCCGGTTCGCGTGATGCCCGACTGGCGCGGGCAGGGTGACAGGGGCAGCCGCGCGCTGATGATCGGCGCGGGGCTGACGGCGCTTTGGCTCGTGATGCTGCTGATCTTCTGGCTTGCCGCCGGTGGCGGGGCTGGTGGCGCGCCGGGCTGGGTCTCGGCGGTGGCGGCGCTGATGCCCCTGGGGCTGATCTGGATGGCGGTGGGGCTGGCGCGCGCCATCGATGCGCTGAAGGCCGAGGCCGAGACCCTGCGCGCCATGCTGGCCGCCAGCAATGCCCGCGCCGCGCCGCCCGCCCCGGATGCGGACCTGCCGCCGCCGCGCCCGGCCCATGTGCCGCCCATGCCCGCGCCGCGCGGACGCAACCCCGCGCCTGCCGCTGCTGCTGCGCCCCCGCCCGCGCGCCGGGCCGATCCGGCCGCCGATCCGCGCCAGTCCTCGCTTGGCTTCGAACAGCCCGAGGAACCCGCGCCCCCGCCCCTTGCCGCCGCCACCGTGATCCGGGCGCTGAACTTCCCCGACGGTCCCGATGATCACGCAGCCATTGCCGCGCTGCGCGACACCCTGCGCGATCCCGGCCATGCCCGGCTGATCCGCAGCGCGCAGGATGTGATCACATTGCTGGCCGATCGCGGCATCTATACCGACGATCTGGACGCCGGCATCACCGATACTGCCGCATGGCGCCGCTTTGCCGAAGGGCAGCGCGGTCAGGCGGTGGCGCCCATGGGCAGGGTGCGCGATGCCGCCCTGCTGGACGCCGCGACCGCCGCCATGCGCAGCGATGACGTCTTTCGCGATGCGGTGCATCACTTCCTGCGCCTGTTCGACCGCAGCGCCACCGCGCTGATGCCCGAACTCAGCGATGATGAGATCATCTGGCTGGCGCAGACGCGTTCGGCGCTGGCGTTCATGCTGCTGGCACGCGCGGCGGGGCTTTTCGGGCAGGAATAGGCCCCGCCCGATGCGATCCCTTCAGCGGTCGGCGCGTTTGACCACCGCATGGATGAGCATGTTCAGCCCGGCCTCGAAATCGCCCGGCTCGCAGGATTCGGCGTTGTTATGGGTGATGCCGCCCTTGCAGGGCGTGAAGATCATCGCCGTCGGGCAGTGCAGCGCCATGTGATAGGCGTCATGCCCGGCCTGCGACCGGATATCACGCCAGTTCCAGCCCTGACGGATGGCCTCGTCCCGGATCAGGCCGATCAGGTCCGCGTCGAAGATATCGCCGCCCCAGTCCCATTCGTCCTCAACCTCGACCGTGCAGCCGGCCATGGCGGCGGCGGCATGGGCGGCGCGGCGCATCTTTTCGGCCATCACGCGGGCGGTTATCGGGTCGGGGTGGCGCACATCGGCCACGCATTGCGCGGTCTCGGACAGGATGCCGGGCTTGTTGGGCCATGCCGCCAGCCGCGAACCGGTGGCCTTGCCGTCATGGATGGCGAATTCCCAGCCGATATCATCCACCGCCACCAGCCAGCGCGCGCCCGCGATCAGCGCGTTATGGCGCAGGTCCATCGGCGTCGGCCCGGTATGGGCGGTCTGGCCCCTGAACATCACCCGCATGCCGTGGCTGGGATAGCCGCCCGTCACCACGCCGACCTGACGGGCTTCGGCGTCAAGGATGGGGCCTTGCTCGATATGCAGTTCGAAATAGGCATCCACCGGGCCGCCCCGCGCGTCCCGGTCGCCCAGATAGCCGATACGCGCCAGCTCATCGCCGAAGCGCGCGCCGTCATCCCCGATCAGCTCATGCGCCCAATCCAGCGGATATTTCCCCGCGAACACGCCCGAGGCGACCATCGGCGGCGAGAAGCGCGCCCCTTCCTCATTCGTCCAGTTCACCAGTTCGATAGGACGGCGGGTGACATGGCCGGCATCGTCAAGGGTTCGGACAAGCTCCAGCCCGGCCAGCACGCCCGCGATCCCGTCGAAGCGCCCGCCGTTGATCTGGGTGTCCAGATGGCTGCCGATCAGGATGGGGGGCAGATCGCCACCGCTGCCCTCGCGGCGCGCGAAGATGCTGCCCATCTGGTCGATGCTGACGGCAAGCCCGGCATCCGCGCACCACTGGCGGAACAGATCGCGCATCTCGCGGTCGGCGTCGGTCAGCGTCAGGCGCGACAGCCCGCCGGGCCGGCCCGTGCCGATTCTGGCCGATGCCTCGATGGTGGACCAGAACCGGCCAGGATCGGCCCGTGTTTCGGGGGTGAATGTCATGTCAAGGCCTTTCGTTTCACAGGCAGGGCGCAGGGGTCAGCCGATCACGCCCATGATGATTTGAGGAAACAGGATCAGCAGGAACAGCACCGCGACCATGGCCCCCAGAAAGGGCAGCAGATGGCCAAGCGTCGCCGACATCGGAATGCCCGCCGTGCGGCTGGCAGCCATCAGGTCGATGCCAAGCGGCGGCGTATTCGCGCCGATGGCAAGGTTGATGCACAGAAGGATGCCGAAATAGACGGTGTTGATCTCATAGGCGGCAAGAACCGGGGTAAAGACCGGCGCAAGGATCAGGATGATCGCCAGCGATTCCATGAACGTGCCCAGCAACAGCACGACCAGCATCATCAGGATCAGCGCGATCACGGCGCTTTCGGTCAGGCCCAGAATGGCGTTCACGGCCATTTGCGGCACCTGCTCGGCGGCAAGTATCCAGCCAAAGACGGAAGCCGAGGCGATGACCAGCAGGATCGCCCCGGTCATTTCGGTTGTGTCTTGCAGGATCGTCCTGATCTGGCCCCAGCCGAGGCTGCGGTAAAACAGCCCGCCCACGATCAGCGCATAGATGACGCCCGCGCCGGCGGCCTCGGTCGGCGTGAAGACGCCGAAGCGGATGCCGCCCACGATGATCAGGGGCGCGATCAGCGCGGGAATGGCGCTGATGGCCGCATCGCGCAGGCCGCGCGCGGTGGTCGGCTGCCCCCCGCGCCAGCCGTGCCTGCCCGAAATCCACCAGGCCACCAGCATCAGCGCCAGCCCCAGAAGCAGGCCGGGAATGATCGCGCCGATGAAAAGCTGGCCGATGGAACTGCCCGTCGCCGTGCCGTAAACGATCAGCACGATGGAAGGCGGGATCACCGTGCCAAGCGAGCCTGCGCAGCCAAGGGCAGCCGCCGAAAAGGCCGGGTCATAGCCGCGTTCGCGCATCGATGGCAGCATCATCGTGCCGATCGCCACCACATCCGCCACCCCCGACCCGGAAAGCGAGCCGAACAGCATGCAGGCCGCGATCATCACGATGGCCAGCCCGCCCCGCGCCCGCCCGACCAGAGCCGCGCAGAGGTTCACGATACGCGGTGCCAGCCCGCCATGGACCATCAGCATCCCGGCCAGCAGGAACAGCGGAATCGCCAGCAGCGTGAAGCTGTCGATCCCCGCGATCATGCGCTGCGCCACCACCATCAGGGGGGCCAGATCCGCGACCAGAAGATAGATGACCGATGCCAGCCCAAGCGCCACCGCAATCGGCGCATCGATGATCACCAGCCCGGCGAAGACCGCCAGCAAAAGCCCAAGTTCGAAACTCATCTTGCCAGCCTCGCTGCGATCATCCCGATAAGCGAGGCCCCCGCCCCGACCGGCAATGCCAGATAGAAAAGTCCCTTTGGCAGGGTCAGCGCCGTCATTGCATGGGACCATGTGAAAAGCGTGATCTTCCAGCCGGTGACGACCAGAACGACCAGAAAACAAAAGGTTGCGATACGGGCCAGCCAGCCCGCCGCACGCCGTGCCGGCCCGTCGCGCAGGATCAGGGGCAGAATGCCCGCCTCGAAATGCGAGCCACGGATAAAGGCCGAGGCCACGCCAAGCCATGTCACCCAGACAAGGATCAGGCGCGGCAGTTCCTCGGACCAACGCGGCGTGGTGCCAAGCGCATAGCGCGAGAAGACCACCCAGGCGATCAGCCCGGAAAGCACCGCCACACCCGCCCCGCCAAGGCTGCGCGCCGCGATATCGACGCCGCGCGCCAGCCGGTTCGCCGCGTCCTTCATGAGCCATCCCCCCCGCGCAGCGGCACGCAAAGCTGGCATTCGTCGCAATAGGCCGCGACGACGACCCATTCATCCGAGAGGACTTCGACCTCGTGGATGACGCCGGGGGGCAGGCGCATGGCACTGCCTTCGGTCATGTGGAATTCCTGCCCGCCCGCGCGCAGGACGGCCCGGCCCTTCAGCGTCAGCGTCACTTCATCACGAGGGTGGGCATGGGGCATGCTGCGCGCGCCGCGCCTGCCGGTGGTGACGGCCAGCTTGATGAAACCCTCGCCGCGTTCGCGCGGCGAGAAGACCACCTTCTGGCTGAAATCGAACAGCTTCACGGCCTCGATCTCGTCCAGTTGGCGCATTTCGGGCAGGGCTGCGCTCATTTCCGGTATTGCTCCATCAGGGCCAGCAATTCCGCGCCGTAAAGATCGGCATTGGCGTCCCAGACCGGCTGGACGGCGGCTTCGAAGGCGGGCTTGTTGACCTCGTTGAACTCCATGCCCGCGGCTGTCAGACTTGCGACCATCCCGGCATCGCTGTCGGCGACCATCTGGCGCTGCTTCTCGCCCCATTCCTTCGCGGCGGCGGCGACGATCTGCTGATCTTCTTCGGAAAGCTGCCGCCAGACCTGATCAGAGACCACCAGCGTCGCCGCCCCCCAGACATGTTGCGTCATCGAGACATATTTCTGCACCTCGAAGAAGGACGAGGACCAGATGATCGACAGCGGATTTTCCTGCGCATCGAAAACGCCTTGCTGAAGCGCCGAGTAAAGTTCCCCGAACGCCAGCGGCGCGGGCTGTGCGCCAAGGGCCTCGAAGGTTTCCAGCCGCACCTTGTCGGGCGTCACCCGGATCTTGAGACCGGCCAGATCGCCCGGCTCGACAATCGGGTGCTTCGAATTGGTGACATTGCGATAGCCGTTTTCCCACCAGGCCAGCACCTTGATTCCCTTGGCATCCAGCAGATCGCCAAGCGCCGTGCCCAGATCGCCGTCAAGCGCCTCGAACGCCTTCTCGCGCGAGGTCCAGGCATAGGGCATCTCGATGATGCCCAGTTTCGGCTCGATCGACTGAAAGGAACCCGCGCCGATCACACCGCCCTGCACGGCACCGAACTGCATCCCCTCGATCATGTCCTTTTCGGTGCCAAGCTGGCCGCTGCCGAAGATCTCGACCCTGACGCGGCCTTCGGTCTTTTCGTTCACCTCATCGGCGAAACCCTGTGCGGCGATGTTCCAGCTGTGGGCATCGCTCAGGACATGGCCAAGGCGGATGGTGGTCTGCGCGCTTGCGGGGATGGCGGCAAATCCCGCGATCAGCCCGGCTGCGATCAATGTCTTGAGGGGGGTATTCATGCGATTCTCCTGTTGGGTGGTTTTTCGGCAAGATTGGGCCGTCATGGCCACGCTTGGCAAATAGGCGCGGTCAATGGCTGCCATCAGCGGCAAAGGCGCGGGCGTGCTTTCTTGAAGGCGCGGGCTTTGCGGCATAGAAGGGCGTCTGATCCGCCCGTCGGCGGCATGTTTTGAGGGGATGAATGCAGGACATCGTGATCTCTGTCCATATTCCGAAAACCGGGGGCACCAGTTTCCGCGAGATTCTGGGCGACACTTTCGGACAGGCCGTGTTTGAGGATTACGACTGGCTCGAACGCCCGGCGGTCCTGTCGGGCACGACGCTGGACGATGCGGACGAAGGCGATATCCGTGCCGCGCTGAAGGGCGTGCGCTGCATTCACGGCCATTTTCCGGCAGCGAAATACGACCGTTTGCGCCGGATCGACGGCATTCGCCCGATCTTCATCACATGGCTGCGCGATCCGGTCGAGCGCGCGATATCGGCCTATTATTTCCTGCGTCAGAACCCCTCGGACCTGCCTATCGAGCAGATGCGGCCCTGGGAACGCGACGCCAAGACCATGAGCATCGGGGAATTCCTGACCAGCACGAAATTCGGCGTCAACCGGCAGACCGCGCAGCTTCGCAAGGTGGCCATCGAGGATTTCGATTTCGTCGGCTGCACCGAGGATTACGACACCTCGATCACGATCTTCTCGCATCTCTTTCGCGCCGGCAAGCCGCCCCGGACGGTGCCGGTCAAGCGCAAGAACCCCGACCGCAAGGGCGCGCGATACGAAATCGCGCCCGATATCCGCAAGTCATTGCTGGCGGCGAACGCGCATGATCTGCTGCTGCATCGCTATGCGCAGGGCTGGGTCGCGGGCGCGCGCCGGATGCTTGGCCCGCTGTGAAAGGGATCGTCATGGAACCCACCGTCCTGACGCTGAATGTCGGCTCTTCCTCGGTGAAATTCGCGCTTTACGAAGGCGAGGACGTGCTGGCCGATGGTGGCGTGGAACGCATCGGCGAGGATCAGCCCGCCATGCGCGGCAAAACCGCCGATGGCCGGGCCTTGCCGGGTGCCGGCGCGGGTCTGGCCGATCATGCGGGCGCGATCGGCGCGGTTCTGGACAGCCTTGCCGCCGCCTTTCCGGGCAGGGATCTGGCCGCCATCGGGCATCGGGTGGTCCATGGCGGCACCGAATTCGACGCGCCGGTGCTGGTCGATGATGCCGTGCTGGCGCGGCTTGACGCGCTGGCCCCCTTCGCGCCGCTGCACCAGCCCCATAACCTTGCCGGGGTCCGGGCGGCGATGGCGGCCTATCCGGGCGTGCCGCAGGTCGCGTGTTTCGACACTGCCTTCCACCGCAGCCAGCCATGGGTGAATGACACCTTCGCCCTGCCGCGCGCCTATTACGATGCAGGCGTGCGGCGCTATGGTTTTCACGGCATCAGCTATGACTATATCGCCGGTGCGCTTCGAAGCCGCGCGCCCCTGATCGCCGCGGGCCGGGTGGTGGTGGCGCATCTGGGCAACGGGGCCTCGATCTGCGGCATGCTGAACGGGCGCTCGGTCGCGTCGAGCATGGGGTTTTCCGCGCTTGACGGGCTGCCCATGGGCACGCGCTGCGGGCAGATCGATCCGGGCGTGCTGCTGTATCTGATGGATCAGGGCATGACCGCGCCCGAGATATCCGACATGCTTTACCGCCGATCGGGGCTGATCGGGCTGTCGGGCGGGATCGCCAGCGACATGCGCAGCCTTGAAGCCTCGGACGCGCCCGAAGCCGCCGAGGCCATCGCCTATTTCACCGCCCATGCCGGCCAGGCGCTTGGCACCATGGCCGCCGCCCTTGGCGGGATCGATGCCCTGGTGTTCTGCGGCGGCATCGGCGAGAATTCGCGCCTGATCCGCGCCCGCATCTGCGAGGGGGCGGCATGGATGGGGATCGAGATCGACCACAGCCGCAACGCCGCCAATGCCGAGGTGATCTCGTCCGGGATGTCCCGCGTGCGCGTCATGGTCATCCCCACCGATGAAGGGCTGGTGATCGCCCGCGCCGCCCGCGACATCCTGCGCGCGGCCTGACCCCTTCCGCAGCCCCGAAATCCCGGCCCTGGGCTTCACGCCTTCCCGGCCATCAGCTCCACCTGCCGGGGCAGCATTTCGCCGCCATGGCCGGCGGCAACCAGATCCGCCATGATCCTGCGCACGGCCCCGGCGATCAGATGCGGGGCGCCGAGTTCCCCGGCCATGGCATTGTAATAGCTGAGATCCTTCAGCCCGTTGGACAGGGTGAAGCGCAATTGATCGGTGCGGCCTTCCAGCAGAAACGGGGCCATGCGGTCAAGACCCGCGCCGTAACCCCCGCCGCGACCCAGACAATCGACCAGCACCGCATCGTCGATCCCGGCGGCACGGGCGCAGGCGGCGGCCTCGGCCAGCAGGGAAACCGCCCCGAGAGAGACGAAATTATGAAGCAGTTTCAGGCGATGACCGGCGCTGACCGGGCCGGCGTGAAAGCGATTTTCGGAAAACGCCTCAAGCAAGGGTGTCACCCGCGCGACGGTTTCGGGCGCGCCGCCGATCAGCAGGTTCAGCCGGCCCTCGCGCGCCTCTTTCGGGGTGCGGGTCATGGCGGCATCGATGAAATCCGCGCCTTTCGCGGCGACCATCGCGGCCAGCCGCAGCGTCGATTCGGGGATCGCGGTCGAGCAGTCGATGACCACCATGCCCGGACGCAGCGCTTCCAGCAGCGCGCCCTGCCCGGTCAGCACATCCTCGACCTCGGGCGTGCCGGTGACGCAGATCAGGATCACATCGCTGGCCGCCGCCAGCGCCTTGATGTCATCCGCGCCGGTGGCGCCCTTTGCGTCGAGATCGGCCGATGGCTGGTTGCCGGGATGGTTGAGATAGCTCAGCCCCCAGCCTTTTTCGGTGATATTCATGGCGATGCCGTGCCCCATGAGGCCCAGACCGATCAGGCCGATGCGTTCCTTGCCCATCTGTTCATCCTTCATGCCGTGGCGCGGGTTCCCTGTCAGGACCGGCTGATCGCGGGACTATAGCCGATCCGCGCGGCGGCCAGAAGCGCTGCCGGTGCCGCGCGGGGGCTGGCTGCCCCCGTAGCCGGTCGGCCAGCCGACCGGCACCCCCCGCAGGTATTTGGGCACTGATGAAAGGCGGGGAGCAGAAAGGGACGGGGCCGGAAAGGG
>JAUNTV010000452.1 GCA_030538515.1 Paracoccus sp. (in: a-proteobacteria) | reverse complement strand
CACAAAAACAAACCTGCAAGAACATTCTTGCAAAAATATCAAAAAATCTAGCAAAGGCCTGAAAAACAACGAGATGTTTACGGCGCCGCGATCAGGAACCGGCCTTCATCAGCACAATCCCCGCAAGAATCAGAACGGCTGCCAGGACCCGCAGGGGGCTTGCGCTTTCGCCCAGAATCATGATTCCGACCAGAAACGCACCGGCCGAGCCGATCCCCGTCCAGACCACATAGGCCGTTCCCAAGGGAAGAACCGTCATCGCCCGCGCAAGCAGCCAGAAGCTTCCGGCCATCGCGGCGAAGGTGGCGATGCTGTAGCCCGGCCGCGTAAACCCGAAGGATTGTTTCAGCGTATAGGCCCAGACGACTTCCAGCAGGCCGGCAGCGAAAAGTTGAACCCAGACCATGATATCCTCGACCGCTCCGGGCCGTCCCGAATGATCACCAGTATGGCCGGGGCCGTCCCCGAGCCATCAATCTAGGGCAGCCGGGCACGAAGGCAAGACCCCCCGTATCGGATGATGGTCACGGGTGCCCTGCCCGCCCTTTCAAACGCTACCGGGGCCGGGCATAACCGGGCGGCATATGCGAAAGGGGCGCAACCCATGACCACGAGGCAAAGCAGCGCGCAGGGCGACTATCTGACCGGAATGCTGTGGATGCTGGCCAGTATCGGTTCTTTCCTGGCCATGACCGTCGCTTCGCGCGAGCTGTCGGCGGATCTTTCGGTCTTTCAGATCCTGTTCTTCCGCTCGGTCGCGGGCTGCGTGGTTCTGGCGCTGCTGATCCGCCGCCTGCTGCCGGAACTGCGCCGCCCCAGGGCCTTTCCGCTGCATCTGCTGCGCAACGGGGTGCATTTCGCCGCGCAATATTGCTGGACTCTGGGGGTGGTCCTGCTGCCGCTGGCCGAGGTCTTCGCGCTGGAATTCACCATGCCGGTCTGGCTGGCGATTTTTGCTGCGCTGATTCTGGGTGAAAAGGTGACGCGGGCGCGGATGATCGCCATCGGGCTGAGCTTTGCGGGCGTTCTGGTCATCCTGCGGCCGGGCGTCGGCGTCATCGATCCGGCTGCCTTCTTCGTTCTGGCCGCCGCAGCAGGCTTCGGGCTGGCTGCGGTGCTGGTCAAGCTTCTGGTACGGCAATGTTCGCCCGCGATGGTCGTGGTCTGGATGGTCTTGCTGCAATTGCCGATGGGGCTGGCCTTCGCGGTCTTTGACTGGCGCCCGGTTTCGTGGGGCAACCTGCCCTGGATCGCCGTCGCCGGGCTGGCGGGGATGGGCGCGCATTACGCCCAGGCACAGGCGCTGCGCATTCTTGATGCCTCGGCCGCGATGCCCATCGATTTCCTGCGCGTGCCGCTGATCGCGCTGATCGGCTATCTGGCTTATGGAGAGGCCGTCAGCTTCTTCCTTGCGCTTGGCACGGCGATGATCCTTGCGGCCAATTATTACGCGATGCGGGCCGAGCGCAGGCGGCGCGCCGCCCTGAGCAGCCAGCCATGAAAAAAGGCGCGACCCGAAGGCCGCGCCTGATATGTCCGATCCGAAACGGGATCAGCGCTTCGAGAACTGGAAGCTGCGGCGGGCTTTCGCCTTGCCGTATTTC
>JAUNTV010000054.1 GCA_030538515.1 Paracoccus sp. (in: a-proteobacteria) | reverse complement strand
CGGGGTGGTCCAGCAGGCTTTCGGCACGGGACGGGGCTGCGTAGCGGCTGGGGGTGACAAGCAGTTCGGGCGCGGCCATGACCAGTTCCTCCAGCGCGACCTGTCCCGAAAGCCCGCGTTCTTCGGCCAGCAGGCGCAGGCCCGCGCGGCTCATGGCATCGGCTGACAGGCTGTCCGGGCCTGCGGTGAAGCCATTGGCACCATAGGTCGCGGCCAGACGCGCGGCACCGGGGCTGATTGCGGCAAGATCGGCGTCGAAACGCGCCAGCACGGCCCGCGCCCGATCCGGCTGGCCCAGAAGCGCGCCCATATGGGTGATGCCGTCGCGGATATCCTCGACAGAGGCGGCGGGCGGCAGGGTCTCGACCCGGACGCCAAGGCGGCGCAGCATCTGGACCGCCGGGCCGGTCGAATAGGTGCCGGCAAGAACCAGATCGGGGGCGGAAAGATAGACCTCTTCGGCGCTGCCATGGTTCAGCCCGATGCCGCGCGCCTGATCGGCCATCACCGAGACCGAGGGGTCCGCCGCCAGCCATGACACCGAAATCACCTGCCCCGGCGCTGCGATCAGCATGGCAAGCTGATCGGTGCAGAGGTTCATCGACACCACCCGCGCGGGCGGCGCGTCACCCGCGAAAGCCGCCGCGCCGGTCAGCAGAAGTGCCAGCGCGGCGGCAGGGCTTACCATGCCGTGACCAGCCCCAGATAGGCGGTGCGACCCCGCGCGGGGTAGCCCCAGGCATCGCTGTAATCGGTGTCGAACAGGTTCGTCACCCGCCCGGTCACACGCAGATTTTCGGTCACGTCATAGCCCGCCGCGACATTGACCACCGTGTAATCGGGCAGTTCGCGCACGGCATAGGCGCCCCAGTTCTCGGCGTCGAAATTGCCCGAGACATGGGCGATGTCGCCCGAAAGACTGCCGCGCCCTTCCGCGAACAGCCATGTCGCATTCAGGCCAAGCTGGTGACGCGGGCGGCGGGTCTCAACACTGCCATCGGGATTTTTCGCATCCAGATAGGTATAGCTTGCGCCGAAGGTCAGGCTGTCGCTGGCGTCATAGCGCGCGGCGATCTCGACGCCCTTGCGTTTGCTGGTGCCGGCCTGATTGTAGTAATTCGTCCCGTCGGGCAGGGGCGCGGCGCTCCAGGTGATTTCGTTTTCCAGATGCTCGCGGAACAGGGTCAGGTCGACCACGGCGCGCCCTTCCAGAAGCGAGGCCTCGATGCCGACATCGAAGCCACGGTTTTCCTCGGGCTTGAGGTTCGGATTGCCGACATAGCCCCAGCCGCCGAAAAGCTCGGTATAGGATGGGTTGACCACGCCCGTCCCCGCCGAGGCGTGCAGGCGCAGGGGCGCATCGGGCAATTGCCACGAAAGGCCAAGCGACCATGTGGTGGCGTCCCTGAACACGTCATTGCTGTCGTGGCGCAGGCCAAGCTGCACATCCAGCCCGTTGCCGAAGGCCCCGCGATATTCCGCGATCACGGAATCAGAGCGGCGGTTCTGCTGCGCGTTCAGGCTGTTTTCATCACGCCGCCGCTCCAGCCCGATGGCGATGGTGTGGCTGGCATCCTTAACCACGCCGTCGATGCCGTAGATGCCGCGATATTTCAGAAGATCGGTGCGGGCATCGGTCCGGGTCCATTGCCGGTCGTCGAATTCGTATGTCGTGCGATCAAAGGACAGGCGGTGGTTCAGGCGGCCAGCCAGTGTCTCGGCCTCAAGCCAGATCTGGGCGCCGCGTTCCTGACGGTCGGCGCGGTCGGCACTGTCGATCAGGTAGTCATCCGGGCCGGTCGCGGTCCAGCTTGTGGCGTCGTAATCGTATTTTTCATCGGCGCGACGCAGGGTGATCCCGGCGCGCAGCCATTCGGTCAGCGCATAATCGCCGGTAATCTGCGCCTCGCTGCGGCGCAGCCCGTCCTTTTCGCCGCCCGGCGTGCGTGAAAGATCATAGCCGTGATCGTTCAGCCGGCTGAAATTCAGCGCCACGCCGCCGCGCGCGTCCCGCTGGCTGAGATGCGCCCACCCCGACCAGCCATCACCATATTCCACGCCCGCGCGGGCCTGCTGGCCGGTCTGGCCCTTGTCGGTGATGATATTGATCACCCCGGCCGAGGCATCCGCCCCGAAAAACACCGATTGCGGGCCGCGCAGGACCTCGATCCGCTCGACATTGGCGGTGCCCAGACCCGAGAAGAAATATTCCTGATCGCCCGCCTGCGCCCGCATGCCGTCGATCAGCACCAGCGTGTGATTGCCCTCGGCCCCGCGAATGCGGACCTGCGTGTTGGACGGGCCGGTCGCGCTGACGGCAACGCCCGGCAGCGCGCGCAGCGCATCCTGACCGGTGGCGATGCCGCGGGCCTCGATCTCGGCGCGGGTGATGACGCTGTTGGCGCGCCCGTAGGTCTGTTCCTCGATGGGGGTCAGCCCGCCGTCGAGATAGATCGTGTCAAGCACGATCGGCTCCTGGGCGGCAAGGGTGGCGGGCAGGGTCGTGGTGGTCAGTGTTGTGCAGCAAAGCAGCAGGGCAAGACGCATCGGCATATCTTTCAAACGCCCCGGCATGGGGGGCAAAAAGGGGTGACGCCTGCGGAAAAAGGGGGATTCCGCGCGGCAGGACTGTTCACCGCTGCGGATCGCGCCGCTTCCCCGGCGCGCCCCGCACCAAAGAAAGGGTGATCGCCCGGGCAGGTCTCCTGGCTTGGCGGGTCGCGGTTCCGCCGGCCTTCCCGGTTTCCCAGTGGCATGATCGGCGTCACTCTCCGCTTACAGTTGCGGGGGCAGCCGCGGATTGAGACCGCGTTCCCTTTTCACCGGCGCTGGCACGCCGGAACCTGAGCAGCGCCTGAATGACCGCAGCCGCGCAGGGCGTCAAGGATTTCCTGTCATTTCGCGCCGGTCTGCCCGGCATTTTGCCCCCCCGGCCATGCCAGAGGCTTGCAAAACCCGCCGCATTGGCTTCTGGTGCCGATGGCTCGCAGCAATGGAGTAAATCATGAGTTCATTCATCCGCAAGGCGACACTATCCACGCTGGCACCCGTCATCCGGGCTGCTGCGGTCTCGGCCCTGCCGGTCGCGCTGGCGCTGCCGCTTGCGGTGGGTCAGGCGATGCCGGCCCGCGCCGAGGTCACGCAGGACAGCTTCACCGCCGCCAGTCTTTCCGCCGCGCTTCTGCGGATCGGGGTCAGCTATGCGCGCTGGCTGGTCGATGTCCGCTACGGCGCGCTGGAAGTCGACAACCATCGCGGCGCGGTGATCCTGCGCGATCTGGAGGTGCAGGGCCGTGGCGACTTCAGCGAATGCCGGGTGACGCTTGGCAAGCTGGACCTGTCGGGCATCAGCTTTCTGGGCAGCGAGAATATGCACGGCCGGCTTGAGGCGACCGATCTGGCCATTGCGACGAATTGCTTCGGGCCGAATGCGGCGATGATCGGGATGGTGACGGGCGCGCCGGTGATCCCGGTGACTTCGCTGGTGATCGACAGCCGCAACCAGATGGGGCCAGGCGCGGTGGCGATGGATGTCGAACTGGTCAGCAATGGCATCGGCCGGATCGAGGGCAGCGCGGATTTCGACTATATGACGCTTTGGGCACCGGCCCTGCTGGATGAGATCGTCCGCGGCGGCCCGCGCGGCTATACGCCGCCCAGTTTCGATGAAAGCGGCAATCTGATCCCCTCGGGTTCTGGTCAGCCGGTCCCTCTGGCGCTTCGCGGCGAACTGCGCGCGGCGCATCTGACGGTTCAGGATCTGGGCCTCTGGCAGCGGCTGAAGCCGATCATGCCGCCCGATGCGACCGATCCGGCCATGGCCGATATGGTGATCACCGCCGAGCCGGGCAGCGCCGAACGCGCCGTGCAGGAAAGTCTGGCTGCCGCATTGCGCAATTTCATGACCGATCCGGGGCAGATCACCGTCGAATTGCGCCCCGAAACGCCGCTGAGCTTCGATACTGCCGACTGGACCGCCCCGGAAGAGGCATTGGCGGTGCTGAACCCGGTATTCAGCAATGCGCCCGCCACCCCGCCGGTTGCGCTGATCGCCGCGCCGGGTGGCGGCGACCCGCTGGCGCTTGGCATGGCCTTCGCCGACGGGATCGGCCTGCCGCAGAACACGCGCCGCGCGCTTGATCTGCTGGCGCCCTTGCAGGACGATCCGCAGGCCATGCTGACCGTGGCCCGGCTGAGCATCGACAGCGATCTGCCCGCGGCTTATGGCGCTGCCCAAAGGGCGGCCCTGCTTGGGGGCCTGGGCGCGCCCGCGCTGCTGGACCGGATCGAGGGGCGCATGTCCACCGCGGCGCTTCTGGGGGCACAGGCTGCGGCCGACATCCCGCCCGGCGACGATGTTTTCGCCAGCGTGACCGCGCTGCGCAATGCCGCGATCGCGGCGGCAGAAGGCAATGGCGTGGCGCGCAGCTATGTTCTTGCACGCCGGCTGGCCGGATCGGCGGCGGCAGCGGGTGACGGGCAGGCGGCATCGCTGATCGCGCGGCTGGAAACCCGCTTCGCGGATGACGCCGACTGGATCGCCGCGCGCGACCGCGCCGCCGAACAGGCGCTGGAAGACTGGACCGGCAGGGATCTGGCCGCGCGGTTCAGCGCACGCTGAACCCTGTTCCGGGGCCGGGGCCGGGGGCGCGTCCTCAGGGCAAGGAAGACACCGATGAACGGGTACGGCCTGAACCGGGCCGGACCCGTTTTTCGTGGCGAACCGGGCGGGCGCTTGTCACCGGGTCGCGTTGCGGTCAACATGATGGTATCGCGGCAGCGCATGCGAGAAGGGGGAAGCAGGAAAATGGATCAGATCACCCGCGCGACCCCTTCGGCCGATGCGTTGCTTGACGATCTGCGCGCCATTTCCGGGCGCGATCATGTGCTGAGTGCCCCGCGCGCGACGCGGCGCTTCACGCGCGGCTTCCGCTATGGCGGCGGCCGGGTTCTGGCGGTGGTGCGTCCGGGCAGTCTGGTCGAGATGTGGCGCGTTCTGAATGCGGCCATCAGCGCCGGTTGCGCGGTGATCCTGCAAGCGGCCAATACCGGGCTGACCGGCGGCTCCACCCCCTGGGGGGATGATTACGACCGCGAGATCGTGCTGATCAACACCATGCGCCTGACCGGCGTGCATCTTCTGGCCGGGGGCGAGCAGGTGCTTTGCCTGCCCGGCGCGACGCTGGATGCGCTGGAAAAGCGGCTGCGGCCTTTGGGACGAGAGCCGCATTCCGTGATCGGGTCAAGCTGCATCGGGGCCTCGGTCCTGGGGGGCGTGTGCAACAATTCGGGCGGCGCGCTGATCCATCGCGGCCCGGCCTATACCGAGCTGAGCCTTTACGCCGAGGTCCGGGCCGACGGCACGGTCGCACTGGTGAACCATCTGGGGCTTGATCTGGGCGACACGCCCGAGGAAATCCTGTCCCGTGTCGAGGCGGGCGATCTGCCTGCGGCAAGGCCGGGTGAGGCATGGGCCTCGGACCGGGAATATGCCGATCACGTCCGCCAGATCGACGCGGCCAGCCCCGCGCGGTTCAACGCCGATCCGCGCAGGCTGCATGAAAGCGCGGGCTGCGCGGGCAAGCTGGCGGTCTTCGCGGTCAGGCTGGATACATTCGTCGCCGAAAAGGACAGCGCGGTCTTTTATATCGGCACCAATGACCCCGACGAACTGACCGCGATCCGCCGTCATATCCTTGGCACGTTCACGCATCTGCCCATTGCCGGCGAATATATCCACCGCGAGGCCTATGACGTGGCCGCCCGCTACGGCAAGGATACGTTCCTGTTCATCAAGCGGCTGGGAACCGACCGGATGCCGGCGATGTTCGCCGCGAAGGCGCGGATCGATGCGCTGACCGAACGGCTGGGGCTGGGGGTGACGATCTCGGACCGGATCGCGCAGGCCATCACCGGGCTGATGCCGCAGCATCTGCCCGCGCGCATGAACCATTTCCGCGACGCTTACGAACATCACCTTCTGCTGCGGATGGGCGGCGCGGGCATTGCCGAGGCGCGCGACTATCTGGGCGGCATCTTCCCCTCGGCCAGCGGTGATGTCTTTGAATGCACCCCCGACGAGGGGCGCGACGCCTTCCTGCACCGTTTCGCCGTGGCCGGGGCGGCGGTGCGCTACCGCGCCATTCATGCCCGCGCGGTCGAGGATATCGTGGCGCTTGATATCGCGCTGCGCCGCAATGACCGCGACTGGGTTGAGGCCCTGCCCCCGGATATGGACGCGAAGATCGCGAAGAAGCTCTATTACGGGCATTTCTTCTGCCATGTCTTCCATCAGGATTACGTCGTCAAAAAGGGCCATGACTGCCTGGCGCTTGAGCATGCGATGTGGCACCTGCTGGATCAGCGCGGCGCCGAATATCCGGCCGAACATAACGTCGGCCATCTTTATCACGCCAAGCCGGAACTGGCCGATTTCTATCGCCGGATCGATCCGTCCAATACGCTGAACCCCGGTATCGGGCAGACCTCGCGCCGTATGAACTGGCAATAGCCACCCTGCCGACGAACAAGGAGGAGGAGAAGAAGACATGGCTGGATTTCTGATATTTCTGCTTGCCCTGCTGCCCGTTGCGACCGTGCTGCTGCTGCTGGTGATCATGGGCAAATCGGCCAAGCTGTCGATGTTCGTGGCCTATGTGGTGACAACAGTGACCGCCCTGGCTGTCTGGGGGACCGAGATCAGCAAGGTCCTGGGCGCGACCACGCATGGCATCATCACCGCGATCAGCCTGCTTTATATCGTCTTCGGCGCGATCCTGATGCTTTACGCGCTGGAGGAAAGCGGCGGCATCCGCTCGATCCGGCGGGGGTTCATGGATATCTCGCCCGACCGGCGCATTCAGGCGATCATCATCGCGTGGATGTTCGGCTCTCTGATCGAGGGGGCCTCGGGGTTTGGCACGCCGGCAGCGATCGCGGCACCCCTTCTGGTCGCCATCGGCTTTCCGGCCATGGCGGCGGTCATGGTCACGCTGATCATCCAGTCGACGCCGGTATCCTTCGGGGCGGTGGGAACGCCGATCCTCGTGGGGGTCAATAACGGGCTTTCGGGGCAGGCATCGGTCGATGCGCTGATCGCGCCGGTGCCGCTGGCCGATTACCTGCTGGAGATCACCATAAAGGTCGCGCTGATCCATACGCTGGTGGGCTTCCTGATCCCGCTGATCATGATCGGCATGCTGACGCGCTTCTTCGGGGCCAGCCGTTCCTTCGCCGAGGGTTTCCGGGTCTGGAAATTCGCGCTTTTCGCGGGGCTGGCCTTTACCATCCCCTATCTGATCATCGCCGTGCTGCTGGGGCCTGAATTCCCGTCGCTTCTGGGGGGTATCATCGGGCTTCTGATCGTGGTGCCCGCCGCGCGCGCGGGCTTTCTGGTGCCGAAGGATGTCTTCGACTTCCCGCCGCGCAAGCAATGGGATCCCGAATGGGTCGGCAAGCTGGATGATCTGGAAGATACCCGCAAGGATCAGCCGCTGATGGGGCTGCTGAAGGCATGGGCGCCCTATGTCTTCGTGGTGGCGCTTCTGGTGCTGACGCGGACCATAGCGCCCGTCAAGGCATGGCTGACGGCACCGGAACAGTCGATCCGGTTCCTTGATCTGTTCGGTTCCGGCATCAAGTCAGAGGTGAATGTGCTTTACCTGCCCGGCACGGTGCTGATTCTGGCGGCGGTCTTCACCTTCTTCCTGCACGGGATGCGCCCGCGCGAGTTCGGCCGCGCGCTTGGCAATTCCGGCAAGACCATGCTGGCGGCGGCGCCCGCGCTTTTGCTGGCGGTGCCGATGGTGCAGGTCTTTCTGAACTCGGCTTCGGCCAGCCATGCCTCGATGCCGATCGTGCTGGCCGAGGGGGTCTCGTCGCTTGTCGGCAGCGCATGGCCGCTGTTCTCGCCGCTGATCGGCGCGCTTGGCGCTTTCGTGGCCGGGTCGAACACGATCAGCAATATGATGTTCTCGCTGTTCCAGTTCTCGACCGCCGAACAGATCGGGCTTGGCGCGGCTGGCGCGGGAACGGTGGTGGCCCTTCAGGCGATTGGCGGGGCGGCGGGCAATATGATCTGTGTGCATAATGTCGTCGCCGCATCCGCCACTGTCGGGCTGACCGACCGCGAAGGCATCCTGATCCGCAAGACCCTGATCCCGATGACCTATTATGTCGTGCAGGGCGGGCTGATCGGGATGGCGCTGCTGGCCGGGGGCATCAATATGTGGTGGATCGCCGCCGTGATCTGGGCCGTGGTGGTGCTTTTCGCCATGTCCCGCAATCGCGGCGCGACCCCGGTGACGGGCTGAGGGACCGCCGGGGGCAAGGCGGGCGCGCGCCATGCCGCCAGCCTTGCCCCGCCCGCGTCTGCTTAGCCCGGTGGCAGCCGCGCCCGTGCGATGGCGGCGTGGGTGTTTGCGCCATGGATCAGGGCGGCATCATTGAAATCGTAATCCGGGTTATGCAGCGGGGCCGAATCGGTGCCATTGCCGATAAAGGCGAAGCAGCCCGGCACATGGGCCAGAAAACGGGCGAAATCCTCGGACGCGGTGACGGGCGCGCATTCGGCCGCCGTGCCGGTCCGGGTGCCTGCCGCAAGCATTGCTATGCTTAGCTCGGGGTCGTTCAGAAGCGGCACGAATTCGCGCGTATAGTCGACGCGGCTTTCCAGCCCGTAAGCCGTTGCCACGCCAGAAGCGATGGCGCGTATCGCGGCCTCGATCCGGGCGGAAACCGCGGCGCTGAAGCTGCGGGCGTCACCCATGATCCGCGCTGTTCCGGGCAGGACATTGCGCGTCCCGTCGCTAAGCAGTTCCGTGACCGAGACCACCGCCGTCTCGGCCGGGTCGATCCGGCGCGCGACGATCGATTGCAGGTCAAGCACCAATGCGCAGGCGGCCACCATGACCTCTTGCGTGGTATGGGGGCGGGCGGCGTGGCCGCCGATGCCGTTGAGCGTGATCTCGAACAGATCCTCGGCCGCCATGATCGCGCCCGCGCGCGTTTCCAGATGGCCAAGGGGGATGCCCGGCATATTATGCAGCCCGTAGATTTCATCGAAGGGAAAGCGGGTCAGCAGCCCGTCATCCAGCATGGCCATGGCACCCCGGCCCCATTCCTCGGCGGGCTGGAAGATGAAGCGGATCGTGCCGTCGAAACCGCCCTGATCCGCCAGCATCACAGCCGCGCCAAGAAGCATGGCGACATGGCCGTCATGCCCGCAGCCATGCATCAGCCCCGGCGCGGCTGATGCCCATTCTGCGCGCCCCGCTTCCGTAATGCGCAGCGCGTCCATATCGGCGCGCAGCGCGATGGCACGGTTCGATGCGCCGCGCCGGAGCGTGCCGACCACGCCGGTGCCGCCGATGCCGGTGGCGACCTCGATCCCGGCGTGGCACAGGATATCGGCGATGAAGGCGGCGGTGCGCTGTTCCTCGAAGCCGAATTCGGGATGGCGGTGCAGGTCGCGCCGCCAGAGGGTCATGCGCTTGATGAGTTCGCCGTTCATGCGCTTGATTTCCGTGCTGCGTCCAGAAGAAGATCGGCCCCGGCGATCAGCGCGGCCTGATCGGTGAATTCCGCCGGGTTATGGCTGATGCCGCCGCGAGAGGGCACGAAGATCATGGCCGAGGGCGCGATGCGCGCCATCATCTGCGCATCATGGCCCGCGCCCGAACTCATCCGCCGCCAGCCAAGCCCGCGCGCCAAAGCGGCGCTTTCAAGCGTTGCGACAAGATGCGTGTCGAAACGCACCGGCTGGAACCGGGCGACGGGGCGGGTGGTCACGCTGAAACCCGCCCCGCGCAGGGCGTTCAGAAAATCGGCGGTGGCGGCTTCCTGCGCTTGCAGAAGGGCCTCGTCCGGGTTGCGCATATCCAGCGTCAGATGCGCCGCGCCGGGAATGACGTTGATCGCGGCGGGGTGAAGCACCAGCCGCCCGACGGTTGCCACGCCCCCCGGTGTGCGGCGGGCCAGATCGTCCAGAAAGGCGATCAGCCGCGCCGCCGCCACCCCGGCGTCAAGCCGCCCTTCCATCGGTGTGGTGCCGGCATGATTGGCGCGACCCTCGATGCGGATGTCCTGCCATGAAATCCCCTGCAAGCTGTCGACCACCCCGATCTGAAGCCCCTCGTGTTCCAGAATGGGGCCCTGTTCGATATGCAGTTCCAGATAGGCATGCGGGCGCAGGAAGCCGGGATCGCGCCTGCCCGCATAGCCGATGCGCCGCAACTCATCCCCCAGCCGCAGCCCCTTGTCATCGGTGGCATCCAGGGCCTCATCCACGGCCATGCCGCCGGCGGCGACAAGGCTGCCCATCATATCGGGCTGAAAACGCACGCCTTCCTCGTTGGTGAAGGCGACAACGGCAAGCGGACGGGACGGCGGGGGCAGGGCCTGCATCGCCTCGATCACTGCGAGGCCCGCCAGCGTGCCGTAGCAGCCGTCATAAATCCCCGCATCGATCACGCTGTCGATATGCGAGCCGATGAGAAGCGGATCACCCGCCGCGCCGGGGGGCGTCCATATCCCGTAGATATTGCCGATCCGGTCGATTTCGACCGCCAGCCCCGCCGCGCGCAGCCAGCCGCAAAAGAGATCGCGCCCGGCCTTGTCGGCATCACTTGCCGCAAGCCGGCAAAGCCGGCCTTGATCGTCACGCCCAAGCGCGCCCATTTCATGCAGCCGCGCGATCAGGCGGGGGCCATCGATGCCTGTGCTCATGCCGGGATGCCTTCCGACACGGCCTCGGGCGTGCGCCCGACGATCGCCCTGTAAAGCGCGGGATCGGTCGCGCCCTCGGTATTGATGACCAGCACGCGCGCGTGTTCGCCAAGGCCGGTTGCGGCTACCGCCTGGGGGTCGCGCAAAAGCGCCATCAGCCCGGCAAGTCCGGCCCCGCCGCTTTCACCCGCTACCACTGCCGGATCGCCGGAAACCGGCGCGGCAAGCTGGCGCATGGCGTGCAGCGCATCGTCTTCGTCAACGGTCATGAAGCCATCGGCAAGGCGTTCGAGCACGCGAAACGCGCTGACCGAGGGCTCATAGCATTCCAGCATGGCCATCACCGTGGGCTTCGTCGGGGCGGTCCTGACCGGATGACCGGCCTGCGCGCTGTTGAAGATGGTGGCCGCGCGGGCCGGGTCGACCACGGTAATATGGGGGCGGCGCGCGCCAAGGCGGACTGCCAGATGCCCGGCAACCGCCGCCGCGAAGCCGCCGACCCCGGCTTGCAGGAAAACATGGCTCGGCGGGGTGTCGATCTGCGCGAGAAGTTCGGTCACGATGGCGGTATAGCCCTGCATGACAAGGCCCGGAATTTCCTCATATCCGGGCCAGGAGGTGTCCGAGACCAGATGCCAGCCGCGCGCGCCCGCCACCCGCGCGGCTTCCGCCACGGAATCGTCATAGGTCCCCTCGACCCGGACGATCTCGGCCCCCAGAAGGGTCATGGCCGCGATTCGCCCGGCGCTGACACCGGAATGGACGAAAATCACCGCCCGCGCGCCCATCTGCTGCGCGCCCTGCGCGACCGATCGACCATGATTGCCATCGGTGGCGCAGGCAAAGACCATGTGGCGCGTTACGGATCGGATCGGGGGGGCGAAAAGTTCGGCCAGCGTAACCGGGCGGCCCCATTGCGCAGCCGCCGCGCCCCGGGCCAGCCGCATGACCGCATAGGCCCCGCCAAGCGCCTTGAAGCTGCCAAGGCCAAGGCGCTGCCCCTCGTCCTTGACATGCAGCGCCGCAAGGCCAAGCGCAGCAGCCAGTCCGGGCAGATCATGCAGCGGTGTGGGTTGCGCCTGCCCGCGCAAGGCAAGGAGCCGGGCGACCGTCTCTGCCCCGTCGGTGCCAAAGATCGCCTGATCCCCCGGGCTGAGCGGCTGGCGATAGGCGGGCATGCTGTTCTTCAGATACATGGTTCTCTTCATGGGTGCATAGATAGTGCATATTACCTGAAAATACCGCTGTATTTCGGGGTGTTTCGTGCAAGTTTGTTTCACATGACGGGGCTTGATTCCTTCGATCTTGCGATTTTGCGTATCTTGCAGCGCGATAACACCATCCCGCAGCGCGAGATCGGTGCGATGGTCAATCTTTCGGCACCGTCGGTGCAGCGCCGCATCCGGCGGATGGAGGCCGGGGGCATCATCGTCGCCAATGTCGCCGTGATCGATCCCGCCCGCGTCGGGCGCCCCCTGACCATTTTCGTGCAGGTCGAGATGGTCAGCGAAACCCCGGCCGAGATCGACCTTATGAAGCAACGTTTCCGCGACGCGCCCGAGGTCCAGCAATGCCATTACGTCACCGGCGAGGCCGATTTCATGCTGGTGGTGAGCGTCGCCAGCATGGCGGATTATGAGGCCTTCACCCGCCGCTGCCTGTTCGAAAGCGGTAATCTGCGGAAGTTCCGCAGTTTCGTGTCGATGGATGCGGTGAAAACGGGCAGCGCGCTGAGCTTCTGATTCTGGATGGCCGCCCTCTGGTCGCGCCGGGTGGCTGGCGTGACCGTCTTGGCGCGCCTCTGGCCAATGCGCTGTGCAAATGGACCGTTTCTCCGCGATCAGGCGCGCGGGTGCAGGCATTGCCGCCAGA
>JAUNTV010000053.1 GCA_030538515.1 Paracoccus sp. (in: a-proteobacteria) | reverse complement strand
ACGGCTTTCATCGGACAGCAGATAGACCACCATCGGCGCGATATCATCCACCGTCGCCAGCCGCCCCATGGGCTGGCGGGCGATGAAATCCTTTTCGGCCTGCACCGGATCGGCGGCGGCGGCGATGCGCCCGCGCAAGCTGGGCGTGTCGACCGTACCGGGGCAAAGCGCGTTGCAGCGCACGCCCCGCGCCACGAAATCGGCCGCGATCCCCTTGGTCAGCCCGATCACGGCAGCCTTGGTCGCGCCGTAAGCCGTGCGGTTCACGAACCCTTTGATCGAGGACGCCATCGAGGCCATGTTCAGGATGCTCGCGCCCCCGGTCTCGGCCGCGCGTTCCAGCATCCCCGGCAGGCAGGCCCGCGTCAGCCGCATCATCGGTGTCACGTTCAGATCGAAGCTGAAGGCCCAGTCCGCATCCGTTATATCCAGAACCGAGCCGTGATGAACGAAGCCCGCGCAGTTGAACAGCCCGTCAAGCGGGCCGGTGCGATCCGCCACGGCGATCACGGCGTCCGCGTCGGTCACGTCAAGGGCCATGGTCTCGATCCCGTCCAGACCGGCCAGAAGGCCCGCGTCGCGGTCGGTTGCGATGACGCGCGCGCCCTCGGCCCTGCAAGCCAGCGCGCTTGCCCGCCCGATGCCCTGCCCCGCCGCCGTGATCAGAATCGTCTTGCCCTGCAAGCGCATCGGACCCCCCCTTCCTTTGCGTTATCCTGTTCGTATATAAACACTCTATTCATAGATGAAATTTTGACGCAAGATGTTTCTGCGACATTCCGCCATCGAAGGATGAAACCCGCCATGCCAGCGCCCCCGCCCGAGACCCGGACGCCCGACCGCTACCGCGCGCCGGCCCTGGACAAGGGGCTGGATATTCTGGAGATTCTGGCCACGCAGCCCGGCGCGATGACGCGCGGCGATATCGTGCGCGCGATGGGGCGCAGCCCGTCCGAGATCTACCGCATGCTGGAACGCCTTGTCGCGCGGGGCTATGTCGCGCGAATCGAGGGCGGCGACCGCTATATCCTGACGATGAAGCTGTTTTTGCTGGCGCATCGCCATCCGCCCCTGCGCCGGGCGGTGGCGCAGGCGCAGCCCCTGATGGACGGCTTCGCGCAGGACACCCGGCAATCCTGCCATCTGGTCATGCCCGAAAATGGCATGGGCATCGTCATCGCCCAGGCCAGCCCCGACGAGAATTGGGAATTCCGTATCCGCGTCGGCGCAAGGCTGGACCTGTTCGAGACCGGCTCTGGCCTGACGCTGCTGGCCTTCCAGCACCCTGACCGCCGCGCCGAGACGCTGAAAAGCTGGGGCATCACCGCGCCCGAGGCCCGCTTTGACGCCATCGCCCCCCATCTTGCCCGGATCCGGGCCGAGGGCTGCCGGCAGGCCCCGTCACGACAACTGGTCGGCGTCACCGACCTGAGCGCGCCGGTCCTGGGGCCGGATGGCGACGGAATCGGGGTGCTGACCTGCGCCTATATCGAACGCCCCGGCGATGCCGGCCACAGCGACCGCGAACGCGCGCTGACCCGGCTTCGGGCGGTGACGGAAGCGCTTTCCCATCGCTAGGGGCGGCGGCACCGGGGGCGGATCAGACCGCCCGCCCCCGGTCGTGTCGGCCAGACCTCAGGCGCAGCGGCAAGCGCCGGCACGGGCCGCATGCCCGCCCGTCCCGGTCAGGGGCAGCGGGGCCAGATCGCCCGCGCGCAGCGCATGGGCGGCGGCGACAAGGGTTTTCAGCGCCGCTTCGGTTTCCGGCCAGCCGCGCGTTTTCAGCCCACAATCGGGGTTCACCCACAGCCGCCCGGCCGGGATAACGCCCGCCGCCTTGCGCAGCAGCGTGGTCATTTCATCCAGCGAGGGCACGCGCGGGCTGTGGATATCCCAGACCCCCGGCCCGATCTCGTTCGGATAGTCGAAATCGGCGAAAGCGGTCAGCAGTTCCATATCCGAACGCGAGGTCTCGATGGAAATCACATCCGCATCCATCGCCGCAATCGCGGGCATGATGTCGTTGAACTCGGAATAGCACATATGGGTGTGGATCTGCGTGGCATCCGCGACGGGGCTGGCCGACAGGCGGAAGGCATCGACCGCCCATTGCAGATAGCCGTCCCAGTCGGCGCGGCGCAGCGGCAGCCCCTCGCGGATGGCGGGTTCGTCGATCTGGATCGCGCGGATGCCGGCGGCTTCCAGATCGGCAACCTCGTCCCGGATCGCCAGACCGATCTGCTTGCAGGTTTCCGAACGCGGCTGGTCGTCACGCACGAAGGACCATTGCAGGATCGTGACCGGCCCGGTCAGCATGCCCTTCATGGGGCGGTCGGTCAGCGATTGCGCGAAGGCCGACCATTCGACCGTCATGGCCCCGGGGCGCGACACATCGCCGAAAATCAGCGGAGGCTTGACGCAGCGCGAGCCGTAAGACTGCACCCACCCCAGCCGGGTGAAGGCGAAACCGTCCAGCTTCTCGCCGAAATATTCAACCATATCATTACGTTCGAATTCGCCATGCACCAGCATGTCAAGGCCAAGGGCTTCCTGACGCCGGATGCAGTCTTCCGTCGCCCGGCGCAGGAAGGCGGTGTAATCGGCATCCGGCAAAGCACCCTTGCGATGATCGGCACGGGCGCGGCGCACGTCCTGCGTCTGCGGGAATGACCCGATGGTCGTCGTCGGGAAAGCGGGCAGGTTCAGAACACCGGCCTGGGCCTTCCGGCGCAGCGGATAGGGCGCGTTGCGCGTCAGATCGGCGGGCGTCACCGCCGCCGCGCGCGCCTTCACCGCCGGGTTATGGATACGGGGCGAGGCCGCGCGACTGGCCACGGCGGCGGCATTTTCCGCCAGCGCAGCCGTGGCATCGCCGCCGTTCAGCGCGGTGGTCAGCGTGGCGACCTCGGCCAGTTTTTGCGCCGCGAATGACAGCCAGCCGCGCAATTCATCGTCAAGATCGGGTTCCTGCGCCAGATCGACCGGCACATGCAGCAGCGAACAGGACGGCGCGATCTGGACACGATCCCCCGCCGCCTGCGCAAGCTTCAGCGCCGCCGCCAGATCCGCGCGCCAGACATTGCGCCCGTCGATCAGCCCCAGAGACAGCAGCTTGTCCGTGCCCCGTGCCAGGACATCCGCAAGCTGATCGGGCGCGCGCACCAGATCCAGATGCAGCCCGGCGACGGGCAGCGACAGCGCCAGATCGAGATTGTCCTCCAGCGCGCCGAAATAGGTGGCCAGCAGGATTTTCGGCCCCTTCAGCGCGCCATAGGCGGCCCGCAGCGCGTCACGCTGCGCGTCCGACAGGTCAGTGACCAGCACGGGTTCATCGATCTGCACCCAGTCGGCACCGGCATCGGCAAGCGCGCTCAGCACCTGTTGGTAGACGGGCAGGATCGCGGGCAGCAGGTCGAAGGGATCGCTGCCATCCTTGGACTTGCCAAGCGACAGCCATGTCACCGGGCCAAGCAGCACCGGGCGGGCATCGATGCCCTGCGCGCGGGCTTCAAGATAGTCTGCAACCGGCTTGTCCGATGACAGGCGCGGGGCCAGATCGGCGGTCAGTTCGGGCACGATGTAATGATAGTTCGTGTCGAACCATTTCGTCATCTCCATCGCCGGGGCATCCGCCGTGCCGCGCGCCATGGCAAAATATTGCGCCAGCGTGACGCGCCCATCGACCGCGCCGAAGCGCGCGGGCACCGCGCCCAGAAGCGCCGTGGTATCCAGCACGTGATCGTAAAGCGAGAAATCGCCCGAAGGGATCACCCCGATCCCCGCGTCCTTTTGCAGCGCCCAATGCGTGGCGCGCAGATCGGCGGCGCGCGCCAGCAGGCCGGCTTCGTCCAGATCGCCCTTCCAACAGGCTTCGGTTGCGGCCTTCAGTTCTCGGCGCGCGCCGATGCGCGGAAAGCCCAGATTTGCGGATTGTGCCATATCGTCCCTCATTCATGGTCCGGGCCGGTTTAGGCTTGCCCATCAATGATCAAAAATGATACTTTCTCATAAATCGATGACGGATATTCATATGTTGGACCGCCAGCACCTGTCCATCCTGCGAGAGCTTGACCGCACCGGCAGCGTGACCGCCGCAGCCGAGGTGCTGAACATGACGCAATCGGCCGCCAGCCATGCCATGCGCAAGCTGGAGGCCCGCCACGGCATCGCCCTTTGGCAAAAAGAGGGGCGCGGGCTGCGGCTGACGCAGGCGGGCGAATATCTGCTGGCGCTGGCGCAGCGCGTGCTGCCCCAGATCGACCATGCCGAGCGCGTGCTGGCCGATTTCGCAGCCGGTCAGCGCGGCGCGCTGCGGCTGGGGATGGAATGCCACCCCTGCCAGCAATGGCTGATGCGGGTGATCGCGCCCTATCTGGCGGCCTGGCCCGATGTCGATCTGGACATGCGCAGCGGCTTTCGCTTCGGGGGGATCGCGGCGCTTCTGGGCCATGAGATCGACCTGCTGATCACCCCCGACCCGCTGAACCTGCCCGGCATCACCTATACGCGGGTCTTTGATTACGAACTGGTGCTGGCCCTGCCCGATGCCCACCCGCTGACCGGCCCCGCCGCGCCCGAGGATCTTCGCGATCAGGTGCTGATCACCTATCCCGTCGCGCCCGAGCGGCTGGACATCTTCACCCGCTTCCTGATCCCGGCCGGCTGCCTGCCGCGCAGGCATCGCACGGTCGAGACCACCGATATGATGCTGCAACTGGTCGCAGCCGGGCGCGGCGTCAGCGCGGTGCCCGACTGGCTGCTGCATGACGAAGGCAAGGGCCTGGCCCTGCGCGCGGTGCGCATCGGTGCCGGGCTGGACAAGGGGCTTTTCATCGGCACGCGCCGGGGCGAGGAAACCACCGATTTCATCGCCGGTTTCGTGCGCCTTGCGCAAGCGATCGGCCACCCGCCCCCGCGCGCGGCGGAACCGTCGATCAGGCGAATTGACTGATCTCACGCGGCAGATATTGCCCCTGCCCCGGCTGCCCGCGCATGACCCCGCCTTCCATGATCACGCGCCCGCGCAACAGCACCGTCACCGGCCAGCCGGTGATCTCCATCCCCTCGTAAGGGGTGTAATCGGCGCCGTCGCCCAGCATCTCATGGGTCAGGCGTCGGGTCAGCGAGGGGTCCCAAAGCGCCAGATCGGCATCCGCGCCGATGGCGATCGTGCCCTTTCGCGGGTAAAGCCCGTAAGCTCTGGCGTGATTGGTCGCGCTGAGCGCGACGAAGCGGTTGATGTCGATACGCCCCTTCATCACCCCTTCGGAAAACAGGATCGGCAGCCGCGCGCCGATACCGGGAATGCCATTGGGCACCCATCGGAAGCTGGTGCGCCCCTTCGGCGCAAGCTTCCCCTGCGGATCGTCATAGCGAAACGGGCAATGATCCGATGAAAACACCGAAAACACGCCCTGCTGCAATCCTTCCCAACAGGCCTGCTGGCTGGCGTGATCGCGCGGCGGCGGCGAACAGACATATTTCGCGCCCTCCATATTCAGCCCGTCCAGATCGCCTTCCGTCAGCACCAGATATTGGGGGCAGGTCTCGGCATGGATGTTCAGGCCCTTTTGCTGGGCGCGGCGGATTTCCTCCATCGCCTCGCGGTTCGAGACATGGACGACCATCAGGGGCACCTGCGACAGTTCGGCAAGCGCGATGGCGCGATGCGTGGCCTCGCGTTCAGCCGGGATCGGGCGCGAGGTGGCGTGATAGCGCGGCGCGGTCTTGCCCTGCGATTCAAGCTGATCGGTCAGGAAACGGATCATGTCGTAATTCTCGGCATGGATCATGACCAGGGCGCGGGTCTCATGCGCGACCTGCATGACTTGCAGGATTTCCAGATCGGAAAGCGCAAGCCCGTCATAGGTCATGAAAACCTTGAACGAGGTATAGCCGTCACGGACAAGCGCGGGCAATTCCTGCCCCAGAAGCTGCGCCGAGGGATCGCTGATGATCAGGTGAAAGGAATGGTCGACATGGGCGCGGGCTTCGGCCTTTTCGTGATAGGCCCGCAGCGTCTCGCGCAGGGGCACGCCGCTTTCCTGAAGGCAGAAGGGCAGCACCGTGGTATTGCCGCCCAAAGCGGCCGAGCGGGTGGCGCTTTCGAAATCATCGGCCATCACGATCCCCTCGCCCGAGGGCTGGGCGATATGGACATGGCTGTCGATACCGCCAGGCAGCACCCAAAGGCCCGAGGCATCGATCACCTGGGCGGCCGGGCCAGGGTCATGGCCAAGGGCGGCAATCCGGCCATCGCGGATACCGATATCACAGGTGAAGGTATCGCTTGCGGTCGAGACGCGCCCGCCGCGGATCAGGCAGTCAAACATCGGGTTTCTCCTTCGGCAGGGGGCGGGGGCGGGCAAGCTCATGCGCGACGGCCGCGCGCATGGCCGCGCAGGTGCGGTCGTTATGCGTCACCAGCCGCGCCGCAAGATCGCGCGGCGTGCGGGCGCGGATGGCGATCATGATCGCCTCGTGCTCGGCGTAGGATGCGTGCAGGCGTTCCGGCCCGGCATTGACCAGCATCCGGCAGCGCCAGATCTTCTTCTGAAGCGTGTCATAGGTCTGGCTGAGAAGCGGATTTCCCAGCAGATCGGCCAGATGCTGGTGGAAATCATGGTTCAGCTGGGAATAGACCGCCAGATCGCCGCGATCCACAGCCCGGCCCAGATCGGCATGCAGCGCGTCAAGCGCGGCGATATCGGCGGGGCCGGCGCGGTCGGGCACGGCGCGACCGATCAGGCGTTCCAGCGCGCCCTTGAGTTCGAATATCTGGCCGATCTCATCCGCATCAAGCGGTGCCACCACCGCGCCCCGGTTCGGGCGCAGATGCACGAACCCTTCGGCGGCGATGACCTTCAGCGCCTCGCGCAGCGGCGTGCGCGAAATGCCGAAACGCTGGCACAGGGCGGCCTCGGGCACGCGCTGGCCGCTGCGCAGATGCCCCTCGACCACCAGCCCGCGCAGATCGGCGACAAGCGTGTCATGCAGCGACGCGCCGGGCGTATCGGGCGCGCCGCGTTCGGGCTGCTGATCCATCACCAATCCCCGAGGCCGCAATCCGGCCCGATCCCGAACATCATCCCCATGGATGCCAGCGGGGCCATGTCCACACCCGCCCGCGCAAGGCTGGCCCACAGGGTAAAGGCCACCGAATCCAGAACCGGAATGCCCAGTTCGCGTTCCAGCCGCGATGCCACCAGCGGGCCGCGCATATTCGTGCACAGGATCACGATGGCATCGGGCCGGGCCGTGGCCACGTCGCGGCACATCGCGGCGATGGCGTCCTCGGTGATCCCGGCGAAGGAAAAATTGTCCGAGCGGCCGTCATGGTGCTCGGCCACGGTCTCGATCCCGATGGCGGCGTAATTGGCGATGATCCGGGCCTGCACATCAGGCGTATAGGGGCTGACCAGCCCGATGCGACGCGCGCCCAGAAGGCCCAGAAGCCGGTTGAGCCCAAGCACCGCGCTGGTCGCCTTCGCGCCCGTGCGCTGCGTGATCGCCGCGCAAAGCCGCTTGTCCTGGTCGAAGCCCAGCCAGCTTGCCGAAGTGCCGTTCCAGGCGATCACATCGGCACGGGCATGGGACAGCAGATCCGCCGCCGCAAGGATCGGCTCATGCGTGAACTGCTGGTCAGAGGCACCGTCCAGCGCGATCCGGCGCACCTCGAACCGGCTGAAATGCACGCTGACACGGGGAAACAGCGGCCAGGCCAGTGCGCTTGTATAAGGCTCGACCACCGTATTGGACGAGGGGGTGAGCATTCCGATGATGGCGCCTTGCGCTGCATTCACATTTTGCATGCAGAATCTGTGTCACACCGCCCCGCCCTTGGCAAGAGCAGCCACCGGATCACCCGCAGCCCAAGGTCACATCCCTGCCGATCAAAGCGACATAACCGCAATAATTTTACGCATTATCCCAAATTTCAGGCAATAAATACTGCGATTGGCCAGAAACCATGAAGAATTATCCTTGCCCGACTCGGGGTGATCTGCCAGCGTGATCGCAAGAAACTGCATACAATCCGACAGGGGAAACACACATGTTCAGATATGCCACAGCCGCAACCGTCGCGGCGATCATCGGCTCTGCCGGGTTGGCCTCGGCGCAGGAAACATTGCGCGTCGCGGGCAATTTCTCGCAGAACCAGAAGCATATCGCCATCGAACAGGCGTTCTTCGAAGGGCTTGGCGCGGCCTCGGGCGTCGATCTGGCGGTGCAGTATAATCCGATGGATGTCGTCGGCGTGAAGGCCCCGGATGCGCTGCGCATGCTGCGCGGCGGCACTTTCGACGTGATGTCTGTGCAGATCGGCATGGCCTCGCGCGATGATCCGCTGTTCGAGGGCGTGGACCTGATCGGCGTGGCCCCCGACATGGAAACCCTGCAAGGGGTCGTCGCCGCCTATCGCCCGGTGTTCGATGCGCGCTTGCAGGAAAAATTCAACGCCAAGGTGCTGACGCTCTGGCCCTTCGGCCCGCAGGTCTTCTACTGCAACCATGCCATCGGGGGCCTGGACGATCTGCGCGGGCTGAAGGTGCGGTCCTTCACGCCGTCGATGTCGGCCATGCTGGAATCGCTGGGCGCGACCCCGGTGACGCTGCAGTTTTCCGAAGTCTACCCGGCCTTGCAGCGCGGCGTGGCAAGCTGCGGCGTGACATCGCCCACTTCGGGCAATACCGGCAACTGGCCCGAGGTCACGACCCATCTGATGCCGCTTTCGGTATCGGGCTCGGTGCAGGGGCATTTCATCAATCTGGACAGCTGGAACCGCTTCTCGCCCCAGGAACAGGCCGCCATTGAAGCGCAGTTCAAGGCGCTGGAGGACCAGCTTTGGGATCTGGCGATCAACACCAATGACGATGCCGTCGCCTGCAATACCGGGCAGGACAGTTGCACCGATCACAAGAAATTCGCCATGACGCTGGTTGAAGTCACCGATGAGGACCGCGCCCGGCTGAAGGAAATCGCCGAGACCGTCGTGCTGCCGATCTGGCGCGATACCTGCAATGCGGTGGATGAAAACTGCGCGACACGCTGGAATGAAACCGTCGGTGCCGCCACCGGGCTGAGCATCCAGTAAGCGCGCCGGGCGCGTCCGCGATCACAAACGGGTTCAGGCATGACACAAGACAACCCCGTCCAGCGCGCCCTGCTGCCGCTTGCACGCTTTGGGGCGCTGATCGCCGGCTACGGGCTTCTGGCGCTGAGCCTGATGATCGTGGCCGAGATCCTGCTGCGCCGCTTCGCCAATCATTCCATGCAGGGCAGCGACGAGATCGGCGGCTATGTGCTGGCGATCACGGCGGCGCTTGGTTTTTCCTATACGCTGCTGGAACGCGCCCATACCCGCGTGGAAATCCTGGTCGAGCGGATCGGCCCGGATGGCGCGGCGGTGATGAATTTCCTGGCCTGCGCGGGCACGATGGTGATGGCGCTGTTCATGGCCTGGCGCGGCTTTGCGGCACTGGCCGAAAGCATCCGCTACAAATCGCTGTCAGGCACGCCCCTGATGACGCCGCTTTGGCAGCCGCAAAGCGTCTGGGTCGTGGGGCTGGCGTTTTTCGCGCTGGTGGCCTCGGCCGTGGCGGTGCATGCGGGCTGGCTGCTGATGCGCGACCGCGCAGGGCTGAACCGCTTCTACGGGCTGAAAACGCTGGAAGAGATCATCCGGGAAGAAGCCCATCCGTCGGGCCAGAACACGGGGGCGCAGAAATGATCAGCATCTCCGCCGCCGCGATCGGCTTTCTGATGATGCTGGGGCTGATGCTGATCGGCCTGCCGGTCGCCGTCGCCATGTTCCTGACCGCGATGATCGGCGGCTGGCTTTATATAGGCTGGCCGATCCTGCTGACCTTCGGCAACCATATGTGGAGCGGCCAGAACGATTTCATCCTGACCGCCATCCCGCTTTTCGTCCTTCTGGGCGAGTTGCTGGTGCGCGCGGGCGTGGCCGAGGGGTTATACCGCAGCCTTTCCGACTGGCTGCGCCGCCTGCCCGGCGGGCTTTTGCATTCCAATATCGGGGCCAGCACGATCTTTGCCGCCGTCTCGGGGTCATCGGTCGCCACCGCCGCGACCATCGGCAATGTCGCCATGCCGATCCTGCACGAACGCCGCTATGACGAGGGGCTGACGGCGGGCACCATCGCGGCGGGTGCGACGCTTGGCATCCTGATCCCGCCCTCGATCAACATGATCATCTATGGCTCGATGACGAATACCTCGATCGGGCAGCTTTTCGCGGCGGGGCTGCTGCCGGGGCTCTTGCTGATGCTGCTGTTCATGACGCTGATCGTGGTGCTGGTGCTGTGGAAGCCGGAACTGGCCGGCCCGGTCCTGCCCGCGCGCCCCCTGCGCGAAAAGCTGGCCAGCCTGGCCGAGATCATCCCGCCCCTGGCGATTTTCGTCGTGGTGATGGGCGCGATCTATGCCGGCTGGGCCACGCCCACCGAATCCGCCGCCATCGGCGTCGTGGGCGCGCTGATCGTGGCGCTTTTCAAGCGGCGGCTGTCGTTTGCGCTGCTGCACGAGGCGATGATCTCGACCGTGCGGATATCGTCGATGATCCTGCTGATCATGGTCGGCGCGCATTTCCTGAATTTCGTCATCGGCATGCTGGGCATTCCGCAGACGCTTTCGCGCTTCGTGGTCGAGCTGGGCGCAGGCCCGGTCGAGGTCTTGCTGCTGCTGATGCTGTTCTATCTGATCCTCGGCTGTTTCATGGAGACGCTTTCCATGATGATCGCCACGCTGCCGGTGGTCTTTCCCATGGTCGTGCAGCTTGGCATCGACCCGGTGTGGTTCGGCATCTTCCTGGTGGTGATGATGGAAATCGGGCTGATCACCCCGCCCATCGGGATGAATCTTTACGTGGTGCAGGGGGTGCGGATGCGGGGTTCCATCGTCGAGGTGATCCGGGGTGCCTTTCCCTTTGTCCTGCTCATGCTGGGTTTCGCGGGGCTGTTGATGATCTGGCCCGATCTCGCGCTCTGGCTGCCGAGGCAATTGTTCTGATGAAGATCTACAGGGCCACCCGGATCGAGACAGGCGCAGGGGCGGATCACGCAGCCCCTGCGCCCGATGCCATGGTGGTCGGGGACGGGCGCATCCTTGCGCTCGGGCAGGCCGAAAGCCTTGCGCAGCGCTATCCGACGGCCCGGCCCCGCAACCTTGGCCGCGCGATCATCCTGCCCGGCTTCGTGAATGCGCATCAGCACGGGCGCGGGCTGAGCCAGATCCAGCTTGGCCTGCCCGATGACGCGCTGGAGCCGTGGATCGCCCGGCGATGTGGCTGGCCCGCGCCCGATATCTACGGGCTGACCCGGCTGGCGGCCGAGCAGATGATCCGCAATGGCGTCACCGCGACGCTGCATGCGAATTACAGCTACGGCACCGGCGATTATGAAACCGAACTGCGCGAGACCATCCGCGCCTATCGCGACAGCGGCATCCGCGCCACGATATGCCTGGGCTATGCCGACCGGGGCGCGCTGATCTATCCACCGGGCGATGAGGGCGCGTTCCGCGCCGCCCTGCCGCCCGGTGCCCAAGCGCTGCTGGCCGGTGCCCGCCCCGCCTATCTGCCCCTGCCCGAGACGCTGGCCCTGATGGCGCGGCTGCTGGACGAATGCGCCGACACGCCCCGGATCACGCTGGCTTATGGCCCCGCCGCGCCGCAATGGGTCAGCGACGCGGCATGGCGCGATATCGCAGCCGACGCGGCACACCGGGGCCTGGGCATTCATTTCCACCTGCTGGAATCCGCCGCCCAGGCCCGTGCGCTTGACCAGCTTTACCCGGCCGGGGTGATGGCGCATCTGCGGGGGCTGGGCGTCTTCGAAGCCCCCGTCAGCATCGCGCATTTCACCCATGCCTCTGCGCCAGAGATCAAGGCCGCGCGGCAATCCGGCGTGACCATCGTGGCCAATCCCGGCGCGAATATGCGGCTTTGCAACGGCCCCCCGCCACTGGCCCATTGGCGCGCGGCGGGGCTGGATATCGCCGTCGGCACCGATAATTGCGCGCTTGACGATAATGAGGACTACCTTTCCGAACTGCGCCTTGCCGGGCTGCTTTGCCGGGGGCCGGACTGCCCGGCGCTGCCCGCCGACGCGCTTCTGGCCATGGGCACGCGCCAAGGCACAAAGGCGGCGTTCCTGCCCGGAACCGGCACGCTGGCACCGGGCCAGCCCGCCGATTTCACCGCGCTGAGCCTCGGGCCTGCCCGAAGCCCGTGGAGCGACCCGGATTGCGATGCCTTGGCGCTGATCCTTGCGCGCGCCACGGGCGAGCATGTGATCAGGACGGTGATCGGCGGAGAGACCCTTTACGGCCCGCAGGCAAACCGCGCCGATTACCGCCTGTCGATGCCCGCCCCGCCCGGACCGAAGGCGCGCGCCGCCGCCGAAGCGCTGGCGCAGGCGGTGCGCGCGCATTACCGCCCCTTGCGGTCAGGGGGCTAGCGATGGCGATCAGGGTTCGGGGAAAGCAGGCCGCGCCAGCCGTCCGGGCTGGCTTTTTGGGCAGGCAGGACCAAGGTGGCTTGCCTCTGCTGGCGGGCGCGTATTTAATCGCCCCCGGCAGTGGCCCGGATGACACATGGCCGTGCGACGGCTTCCGGCGATG
>JAUNTV010000052.1 GCA_030538515.1 Paracoccus sp. (in: a-proteobacteria) | reverse complement strand
GCACCTTCCCGCCCGCGCTTCTGGGCCGGATCGTGACCATCCCCTATGTGCCGCTTTCGGCCGAGGTTCTGGGCGGGATCACGAAGCTGAAGCTGGGTTCGGTCGCGCGCCGGATGCGCGGCTCGCATGGGACACAGCTTCTGTGGGATGATCAGGTGATCGACCATATCGTCAGCCAATGCCGCGATCCCGACAGCGGCGGGCGGATGATCGACAATATCATCACCAATTCGATTCTGCCCGATCTGTCGCGTCAGGTGCTTGGCCGGATGGTCTCGGGCGAAGAGATGTCGGATGTGACGATCCGCGTCGCGGATGGCGGGTTCAGCTATGATTTTGCGTCAGGTGACTGACGGCTAAGGCGTGATCCGGCGCGGTTACGACCGCCGGATCACTGCACATAGAAGCTGCTGACGCCGATCAGAACGTTCTGGCCAAGCTCGGCAAAAAGCGCGTCGAAGAAGGGCTCGGCCTGTTCGCCGGCATGGGTCAGCAGCGTCTGCGGGCGTCCGGGCGTCGCCAGCGCGACCAGCATCTGATGGGTGTCGCGTGCCTCGCGGAAGCGGGCCACGGCAAAGTCGAACCGCGTGCTTCGGGCCGAACTCAGCAAAAAGCGGCGCATGTCATGGACCACGCCGTTTTCGTCGATCAGCAACAGCGATTGATAATATCCCCCCGCATTGGTGATCTGCCCGCGCAATGAGGCACCGCGCGCGATCTGCTGGCTTTCAAGCTGAATGCCAAGCGCATAGACGGGGTAATGCTGGTCGCGGCGCACGAAGGCGATGGCGGGGCATTGGCGCGGATCGACCAGCACGGCGCCTCGTGTGATCTCGGTTTCCAGACCGGCTGTCAGGCTGTCCATCAGCGCGGTGATATTGTGATCACTGTCCGACACCACATTCAGTTGCAGCCCGTCATCGCCACGCATCATCGGCAGCGCCAGCATGCAGGGTTCCGTCAGCCGGGCGCGGATGCGGGCGATCAGCTCGATCATGCGCGGATCGGGCGGCGGGCTTTCGGTATTCTGTTGCAGGGACGGCGCGCTGCCGGGGGCCGGACCGCCCGGCGCGTTATGGGTTTCCGGCAGAAGCTCGGGCAGCGCCGAAGAGGTGATGACCGTATCGTCGATGACCGATGACAGCGGTTCGTTCTGTAATCCGCTGTCGATCCCCCCATCACCGGGGTCGGGTGTCAGGGTCTCGCCATCGTCGGGGGGGCTTGGCGTCCCGGTCTCGATCGGGGGCGTGTCGGCCGGGGGCGTGGGGGTGAAGGCGGCGATTTCGATGGGGGGAAGCGGGGGCGCGGGCTCATGGGTCAGGAAATCGAAGCCCGGCTGCCAGATCAGCCATGCCAGCACCGCCCCATGCAGCCCCACCGACAGGCCCGATGCCTGCGCCCATTTCCAGCCCTCGCCGCGCGGTCCGCCGATCATGGCCCGGCATCCCGCTGGTTCAGCGTCACCAGCCGAAGCCGGTAATCGCCCAGGATCGGGTTCTGTAGCGCTGCGACCAGAAGATCCGCAGGCGCGTCCCGGTCGATCATCAGATGCAGCACCTGATCCGCGCCGCCCGGCATGGCCGAGGGCAGCAGTTCCGGCGAAACCGCCACCCCGTCCAGCAGCCAGTCGCCATTCGGCGCGATCACCAGAATGGGTTTGGGAAGCTGTTCAAGGGGCAGATCCTCGGTGCGCGACAGATTCAGGCCCGGATCGGGGCGCTCGGTCTGGCCGACGATCATGAAGAAGAACAGCAAAAGCAGCACGATATTCACGATCGGCAGCGCATTATCGGTTTGCAGGCGGCCATGGCGGCGCGGCGGCAGGTTCAGCGCCATGTCAAAGCCCCCCGCCCGCGACCTGAACCGAGGTGATCCCGCGCGCCGCCAGCGCTTGCAGCACGCCGACCAGCCGCTGCACCGGCACGTCGCGACGCAGCACGATCAGCACGTCATTGGTGCCCTGCGCCAGCAAGGCATCCGTCAGGGCGGGCAGGTGCCCGGTCTCGAAACGCTGGCCACCGGCAAGAATCGTGCCGCTGGCGTCCAGCGTCCAGACGGCGGTGCTGCGGATATCGGTCGTATGGCCGGGATCGCTTTCGGGCGGGGTTTCCCCGGCCTGCCCGCCCGAAAGTGCGCCGCTGCGCAGTTCCAGCATCGAATAGGGCGCGATATTGGCCGAGAGCATGAAGAAGATCAGCAGCTGGAACATCACATCCGCCAAGGGCGTCATCGAGAAGCGATAACGCCGGTTGCGGCGCGGCAGAACCAGCCCGCGTGAATGATGCCCCGCTGCCGCCGACATGGGCTAGCGGGTCTGGCCGACGCGACCATGGATCGCGGCCGAGATCACCATCTCGATGGTCTGGCGTTCGTCATCGATGCGCCCCTCCAGCCAGGCGGCGATGAAATAGGCGATCAGCGCAATGGCCAGCCCCGCCGCCGTGGTGGTCAGCGCTGTCCAGATGCCCGAGGCCAGAAGCCGGGGATCGGCTGCGGCCTGACTGGCGGCAAGGCTGCCGAAAGCGTCGATCATGCCGATCACCGTGCCCAGAAGCCCCAGCATGGGCGCCATCTGCACGACCGCTTCCAGCAGGCGCATGCGGCTGCCCATGCGGGTCAGTTCGACAAGCGCGGATTGCCGGGCCAGTTCCTCGCCATAGCCGGGGTCCGAGGGGCGCGCGCGCAGCCCCGACATGACCGCGCGCAGCACGCGCGACAGCACCGAGTTTTCGGCCTGGGCACGGCGCTGCGCCTCATCGGGGCGGCCGTTCAGCCAGTCGTCAAGGATCGCCTCGGCCTGACGGCTGCGACCCAGCCGCATCCGGCGGAACTGGGTGATCTTGAAAATCGCCACGGTGACGGTCAGCACCGACAGCAGGAAAAGCGCCGCATAGACGGCCAGCGTCACGGGCGGCTGGGACAGAAGATTTCCGAAGGTCATGGTCTCGTTCTGGGGTCAAAGGCCAAATTCGATATCGCTGCGGCTGTTGGTTTCCAGCGATTGCAGGCAGATATCACTCAGGTCCGCGCCATCCTCGCCGGTGCATTCGGCCACATCGTTGACGATGATCCGGCTGATCGTGTCGCAGCCCCCGCCCGACATCGCGAACACGCCGATCTTGTTCTTGCCGATGATCAGCGGGCCGAAATCCAGCACCGGCAGCACCCTGACCAGACCGTCCTGATCGAAGACCGCCACCTGCCATGCGGCGCGGCGCAGCGCCTTGCCGGTCTGGTTGGTGGCGATCATGATCAGATTGCAATGCCCCGGCTCGCTGTCCGAGGCGCGGTTCAACTCGATCTGCATCATCCCCTGGGCCGGGGGAGAGGCCGGTTCGGGCAAGGCCGGGGTCAATGCGGCAGCGATCTGCGGCAAGAACAAACCGGCTGATATGAGGCAGGCACCGGCAGCCCGCGCAACGGTTGCGCCAAACATCGCGTTTCCTTTCAGCAGCAGATACAGATCACGGGGTGACGGGTGGTTGTCCGCATCCCCGCAATCCGGGACGCGCAAGGGGATGGCAGATGGTTCAGGGCGGCAGGGCCGCGCGCCATTGGGCTTGTGCCGGGCATCGAGATCCGCTTCATGATAGGTTATCTTCTGGCACGGACGCTAGCATAGGCGCCGCATCTGCTCAACAAATGAGAATAAGGAAAAACGCGTGAATCCGGTCCGCGCAATGATGCTGAGCCTGCCGCTTGTGCTTGGCCTTCTGCCGGGGGGGGCGCGGGCATCGCTCAGCCTGTGCAACCAGTCCTACGACGTGCTCAATATCGCCATCGCCATGCCGGGCCCCCAGGATTACACCACGCGCGGCTGGTGGCGCGTGGCCCCGAACCAATGCGCGATGCTGCTGCGCGAAAGGCTTGAGGCGCGGGAATATTTCATCTTCGCGGCGGATGTTTTCGGCAATGAGGTCCTGCCGGGTGTCACGCCGATGTGCGTGGGCACGCGCGAATTCCGCATCGACAGCCAGCAGGATTGCCTGCTGCGCGGCTATCTGGACGCGCGCTTTTATGAAATCGACCCGCAGGGGCAGGAAAGCTGGACGGTTTTCGTGCAGCCCCGGCCCTGACGCCTTTCAGGGCGGGGGCGGGGCGTCGGGGTCCTCGGGCACGGGCGGCGGGGCTGGTTCAAGACGTGTCAGCGATGCCGCCGCAGCCTCTGGCCCGTTGCTGGCCATCTCGTCCAGAACCGCCGGCAAAAGGCTGGCCGATGGCGCGCCCGCAGGGGCCGCCGCAAGGCTGACCAGAGGCGCGGATGAGGTCAGCGCCAGCAGCAGATAGGGCGCAGAAGCAGCCCCCGCCCCGCCACCGGGCAGATCGACCGAAACCCCGGCCCGCACCCCGCCATCAGGTGTGGCCGATGATTGCGCGCCAAGATCATAGACCGCGCCATCGGGCGCGATCAGCGCCAGCCAGAGATTGCGCCCCTCTGGCCCGGAAACCTGCGCCTCGGCCTGAAAACCGCTGGCGGTGGCGCGCGCCTGTGCCGAAAGCCGGGGCGGCAGGGCTTCCCGCCCGGCCAGCATGGCGGCGAAATCGATGGCCGGGCATTGCGCCTGTGTGACAAGCCCCTGGGTGATCGCGGGGCGGCTGCCGAATTGCGCGCCGTAGGCGTCCTGCACGCTGGCGGGGGCGACGGGATCGGCGGAAAGCAGGCTGACCGTGCCCGCGCCCGGCCCGAAGGTGACGCGCCGGGCCATGGCACAGGGGCCAAGCGGCAGTTCGGCCAGAAACCCGTCGCGGCTGGCCGGATCGCGGGGCGGGAAGCTGGCCACGGGCTCGGGCTCGGGGTCGGGCAGCGGGATTTCGGGCTCTGCGGGCGCGGGGGCCTCGCGGGTGAAATGCCAGACCGCGCCCGCCGCGGGCAGCAGCAGAAGCAGGCTTGCGCCAAGGATCAGCGGCCAGCGGCGGCCTGGGCCGGGAAGCGGGGCGGGCGTGGTTTCGGGCGCGGTCTCCTGCGGCAGACCGAAGGGGGTTTCGGATATGCCCGTCGCCGTGATCTCCTGCGCCTTTCCGGGGCTGTCGGCATTCCACAAGGGCAGCCGGTAGCGCGCGGGAATGCGCGTGGGATCGTCCAGCATGGCCACGACCTGCGCCATGCTGGCGGGCCGGTTGGCCGGGTCGGGTTCCAGCATAAATTGCAGAAGCGGGAAGATCCGATGCGAAAACCCCGAAAGATCGGGGATTCCACGCCGCGCATCCGATGCGGTGACGACCGAATCGCCCATATCCAGCGGCTTGTTGCGCAGCATGGCCGCGATCAGCAGCGCGAGGCCGTAAACATCGGTCTGCGGGCCGATCACGCCTTCGTAATGGCCAAGCTGTTCGGGCGCGATATATTTGAACTTCCCGGCAAAGCGCCCCGCCAGCCCGTCGCCCAGTTCGGTCGAGCGCGCAATGCCGAAATCGATCAGCACGGCCTCTTCGACGTTTTCATGGCGCAGGATGACGTTATCGGGCGAAAGGTCACGATGCGTCACGCCGCGCGCATGGGCCTGCCCCAGACCCTTCGCCAGCCGCCGCATCAGCGCCAGCGCGGGTTCGGGCGCCATGGGATCGCCGCGATGAAGCTGCGCACCCAGATGCGTGCCCTGAACGAATTCCATGATCAGGCAATAGCGGTTAAGGCCCTGATCCAGAACGAAGTTATGGTAGCTGACGATGGCGTCATCGCGCAATTGCACCAGCACCCGCGCCTCGCGGCGGAAAAGGTCGATGATATCCGTATCGCGCGCCAGATCGGGCAGCACCACCTTCACCGCCACGGGATCGCCGGTATAGACATTGACGGCGCGGTAGACCTCGCCCATGCCGCCGGCGCTGATCAGGGCCTCGATCCGGTAGTTGTTGTTGATCAGCGTGCCCGGCTCGACCAGCTTGGCGGGCGTGGCCGGGCCGCGCGCGGCGGCTGGCGCGGCACCGATCACCGTGGCCGGACCGGGCGGGGTCGAGCGCGCTTCGGGCAGCGGGGCGGCTGCGGGCGGATGCCGCCCGCCAGCGGGCGCGATCATCGTCGGGTCGGGCGATGGCTCGAAAACCGGGCCCAGCCCCGGCGCATCATCAGAGGCCGACCTTGCGGCGATCAGTGTGCGGTCGCGTGGCGGCGGCGCGTAGCCGTCGATGACCGGTTGCGGATCGGGGTCGGGCTGGGGCAGGGCATCGCCCGGCGCGCTGCTGCCGCCGCCCATCGGGCCTGTCGGCTTCTGCGAAGAAGGCGCGGGCGGCTGGTGTTCGGGGGTGTCGGGCCTTGGCGTGATGAAGGTGCGGTCACGCGGCGGCGGCGCGTAGCCGTCGATGACCGGTTGCGGGTCGGGATCGGGCTGGGGCAGGGCATCGGCCGGTTCGGCTTCCGGTTCCGCAGGCGCGCGCGGGTCCGGCTGTCCGGGCGTGGCGGGCGCACTTTCGGGCGGCGGATCGTCGGGTTTCGGGGCCTCGCGTTCGGGCATGCTCATTCCCCGCTGTCGAAGGCATCCGGCAGCGCGCTTGCGTCGATCACCACCACGGTCACGTTATCCTTCGCGCCCCGGTCCAGCGTCAGCGCCACCAGATTGTCGGCGACGGCTTCGGGCGTTTCCTCGCGCGACATGACGCGGGCGATTTCGTCATCCTGAAGATGTTCGGTCAGCCCGTCCGAGCAGATCAGGAAACGGTCGCCCGGTTCGGCCACGCCGGTTGCCAGTTCCGGCTCGGCCTGCTGACCGATGCCGATGGCGCGCAGGATGACGTTGCGGCGGGGCGAATTGCGCGCCTCGGCTTCCGAGATGGTGCCCTGCGCCAGCAGTTCGGCGACCTCGCTGTGATCGCGGCTCAGCGCGGTCAGGCTGCCCTTGCGCAGCAGATAGATGCGGCTGTCGCCCGCCCATCCGCAGGTCAGTTCGGTGCCGTAAACCATCAGCGCCGCGACCGTCGCGCCCACCATGTCCAGCCGGTTTTCGGCCGCATAGGATCGGATGCGGCGATGCGCGCGGTCCAGCCTTTCACGGAAGCGGATGCGCTGATCCTCGGCCGAGATGGGCACCCCGATCGAGGCCAGTTCCTCGACGATGATGCGCGAGGCGATATCGCCCGCCGCATGCCCGCCCATCCCGTCGGCCACCACCCAGAGCGACAGTTCGGGAATGGAAGCGAAGGCGTCCTCATTATAGCGGCGCACCAGCCCCTCATGGGTCAGCGCGGCGGTGTGAAAGCGCAGCGCGTCATGCCCGCCGCTCATGCCTCGGCCTCATGATGGGGCGCGGGGCGTCCGCCCGAAAGAAGCCAGCCCATTTCGGCGGGACCGGGCAGGCCCGGACCGGCCAGCAGGCCCGAGGGCAGGCCCTCATCCGCGCGGGCGGCGAACCACCAGTAGCTGCGCCCGGCCTGCGCATGCGAGAAATCCGCCCCCGCCAGTTCCGCCAGCAGATCCTGGGGGGCGCGCGCGGCATTGGTGGCCCAGAAGGCCGCGCCCGTGGCCGGATGGGGCGCGCCGGGGGCGGGCAGGCCCGCTTCCAGCAGGGCAGCCGTTTCCCGAGGGTCGAAATGCTCAAGCTTCTGAAGCCCGCGCAACTCGGCCTCGGCGGCCTCGTAGAAGGTCTGCGCGGTCTCCGAGACCGGGGCGGCACCGGCATGGCCCTGCGCGATCAGAAGCGGAAAGCGCCGCCCGCTGCGGTCGCGCGATGGCAGCGCCACGCCGCGCAGCGCCACCCCCCCGGCCAGCCCCGCCCCCAGCCAGAAGCGCAGCGCGGGGGCCGCGTCGAAAGCCGCCTGCCAGTCCGGCCCCGCGGTTTCGCGCCAGCCGCCAAGGGTCAGGGTGATCCAGTCCATCAGCAATTCGGAACCACCGCCGGGCAATTCCCCGGCAGAAAGGAAGTCCCCGAAACCGCGATGCTTGCCGAAAAGGGCCAGGGTCAATCCACGCTCTGCGGGCATTCAAATTCTCTCAGTTCGGGCATGATGAAAGGGTTGGCAATGGCATTGATGGTAAAATCATAGGTGATGTTGCGCCCGCCGATCATATAGGTGGCGCGCAGCGTATCGCCGCGCTGCTCGCGCGAGGCGGCGCGCGACAGGAAGGTGATGAAGGTCCATGAACTGCCCTCATCGCGGATCTGGTTGGGGCGCTCCAGACTTGGCATGATGGTCAGCACGGTCGATTTCCCCGCGCCGGGCCAGACGATGGTGCGCGGCAGCGATCCGGTGACGGACTGGATCAGCTCGTCATTGATCGACAGGATCGCCTGTTCGATGGTCGGGTGGGCATCGACCTGCGCCACCGTGATCTCGACCGAGGGCTGGGTGCCGCCACCGGCGAAGAAGGCGCGCCGGATGCGTTCGGCGCGCGCGAACTGGGTCAGCGTATTATCGGAAAGCCGCGCCGTCAGTTCCTTGTCGGCGCGCCAGATCAGCCCGTCGGCCGTGCGTTCGACATAAGGTTCCAGGAATTCGGTGAAATAGGCGTCCATCAGCCCGCCCGGCCCGAAAAACCGCGAGAAATTGTCGATCGACAGGCTGCGCGAACTGTCCGAAAACGGAAAGGCCGGCTTGATCGTGTCGCGGCACATGAAGGTGATGCGATCCGAAAGCGCGCGGTTCATCGCCTCGATACTGGCATCCGACGCGCCCGAGCGGAAATCGCTTTCCGCGCGCGACAGCATCCGCGCCAGCGGCTCGGGCAGCTGCGAATTATACTGCGTCAGCGCGTTCAGAAGCGGCGGCAGCGTATCGGGCATGTCGGGATTGCTGACCGACAGGCGCATATTGTCCCAGATCGCGCCCAGATTGCCCAGAATCGTGTCGATGGCACGCTGGCCGGGATTGCCCAGAAGCAGCATATGCCAGTCGTCGAAGCTTTTCGAGATCGCCTCGATCGGCTCGATGATGGCGGTCATGTCTGGCAGGGCGTCGCCTGTCTGCCCCGGTATCGCCGGCAGCCCCCCGCTGTTCGAGGCCATGGCGTCCAGCAATATCCGCGTGGTGCCATTCGTCCGCGAGAGGATGCGGTTCCCGATCCGGCTGCCGACCTGCGCGCCGACATCGCCCGCCGATGCGCCCGCTTCCTGGGCTGCGGCCTCGGCCTCGTCGAACTTGCGGCTCAGGTAGGTCTGGCCGCTGACCTGTTCGACCAGTTGCAGAATGGGCGAGGCCGAGGCCGAGGCCGCAGCCCCGAGTGCTGCATAGCGCGGCTTGTCGGCTACCATGGAAGCCAGCGTCAGATTGTCCAGCATGCCCCCCCATGCGGCGGTGAATTCGCGGCGGTAGCGTTCCAGCAGGTCAAGATCAAGGCGCTCAAGACGGCGTTCGATATCGGCGGAACTGGCGGCATCGCCAAGCACCCATTGGTCGCGGCGCAGGTCCTGGCCGACCACGCGCAACTGGCCGACGAAGTAATTCCAGAACCCGTCATAGGTATACAGCCCCGGCACCCGAAGCGTGCTCAGATCCGCGCCGTCGCGGGTGGCGAAAACCACCGTGGCATCGGCTTCGATCGCGTCGTTCAGCACCCAGTCGCCAAGCCCCTGCGCGATCGCCCCGTCACGGATGATGGCAAAGGCCTGTTCGTCCAGGGGAAGCTGCGCGATGGCGGCACGGGCGCGCTCTACCGTGGCCTGATCCAGCCCGACAAGCGGGTCGCGGCTGCCATCCAGCGTCAGCATGGCGCCCAGATGGGCCTGCAACTGGCGGATGACATCGGCACCCGCGAGGCCCGGATATTCCACCCGCCAGCTTTCCGTGAACCAGGCCTGAATGGCGCTGTCATCGGTTGTATCGCCTTGTTTTCCAAGCAGAAGATAGACCTTCAGCGCCCGGTAGATCTGCGTCATCTCGCCCGAGGCGATGATCGCCGGCATTTCCTTTTCCAGATCAAGGATCAGGCGCGGGCGCAGCATGCGTTCCAGCGCCTCGGAATAGGTCTGGGTGGCCACGGTATTCAGCCGCTCGCGCTGACCAAGGCCAAGCCTTTCCCAGATGCTCGCCGTTTCGCTGTCGCCGTAACCGGCGGGCATGCGCGCCAGATCGTTCAGAAGCGGCAGGATCGGGCGCAGATCGGTATCGGTGATGATATCGCGGTTCAACTCGGCAACGGCGGCGGCGGCATAGGCGCGGGTCTCGGCCTGGGCGGTGTTCACCAGAGATTCGTTCTTCCAGTAGCTGTAGCCAAGCGCGCCCGCCGTGCCCAGTGTCGCCACCAGAATCGCCGTCAGCGAGACGGTGCGGATCACCATGGTCCGGCGCACGGCATGGCGGTCATGGCTGACCCAGCCCTGTTCTGGAATGATGACGCGCTTCAGCAGGTCATGGATGAAGAAGCTTTTCCCCCGCCCCGAGGTAAAGGCCGGCTGGAACATCGAAGCCCCGTCCGCGCCCGTCTGGATCGCGCCCAGAACCTGATCGATGGGCGTGCCTTCCTGCGTGCCCGAGGTGAAATAGAACCCCCGCAGGATCGCATTGGTCTTGTAGCGCGTGGGTTCGAACACGCGGCGCAGGAAATCGGCCACATTGTCGCGCAGAAGCGTCATCTGGCCGGGCAGGCCGAAAATGGCGATGCGCGAGATCCCGTCGGGTTCCTCGGACAGCCGGTCGGCGACCTCATCGGACAGCCGCGCGATCAGGCGGTCGAATTCGGCGGGCACGGCCTCATGGGTGATGGCCTTGCGGTCGGCGGTCTGGAAGGTCGTTCCCCAGACCAGCTTGCGCCGGTTCTGGCTGAAACTGGCGAAATATTCGCGGAAACCCGCGATCAGATCGGCCTTGGTGAACATCACATAGACCGGGAAATCGATGCGCAGACGTTCGTGCAATTCGGCCAGGCGGGCGCGCACGGTTTCGGCATGGCGCGCCAGCATCTCGGGGCGTTCGGTCAGCATGTCCTCGACCGAGAAGGACAGGATCACCCCGTTCACCGGCTGATTGGGCCGCGTCCGCTTGAGCAGGTCAAGGAAGGCGTCCCAGCTTGCCTTGTCACTGGTCGCATCGCTGTCTTGCGTGGTGTAGCGCCCGGCAGTGTCGATCAGAACCGCATCTTCGGCGAACCAGAAATCCATGTTCCGCGTGCCGCCGAAACCCGAAAGCGCGCGATCCTGCGCCAACGGGAAATCAAGGCCCGAATTGGCGATCGCCGTGGTCTTGCCCGCGCCGGGTGGCCCGATGATGATATACCACGGCAGATCGTACAGGGACGAGGCCCCCCCCGATTTCTTCAACACGCCAAGGGCTTCCTGCATCTTCTCGGCCAGAAGCTTGCCGTCGCCCTCTGGTGTGGCGGGGATCAGCGCGGCCTCGATCTCGCGCGCGGCACGCACCCGGCGACGCCAGCGGATGAAAAGCACCAGGAAAAAGACGAAAAGAATCGCGCCGATCAGCCCGGCGCGCAGCCAGACCCCGGCAAGGGGCGGCCAGCCCACCATCGGAAAGCCGAACCAGATCGCCGCGCAAAGGCCGATGATGCCCAGAACGGTGACAAGCCAGCGCCACCAGGCGTTCCTGTTCCAACGGGGAAAGCGCAGACGGAAGCCGAAAAAGTTCACTGGTTGGTCTCCGTTTCGGCGGGCGTTTCCTGCGGGGCAGGCGCGATTTCATAGCTGCCTTCGCGCGCAAGCAGGACTTCCACCCGCCGGTTTTCGCTGCGCCCCTGCTCGGTCGCGTTATCGCCCATCGGGTCATCCTCGCCCCGGCCCGTGCTTTCGACGCGGCTCGGATCGTTCAGCAGCGGCAGCAGGAACGCCTTTACCGAATCGGCGCGGGCCTGCGAAAGCTGGTAATTGTCCTTATACTGACCAAGCCCGGACATCGGCACGTTATCGGTATGGCCTTCGATCAGGATCGGCCCCGGCTCGGTGTTCAGCACCTCGGCGATGCGCGTGCCAAGGGCCGCGAAACCGGGCTTGGCCTCGACCTTGCCGGTGTCGAAGAGTTGCAGATTGCCGACGCGGATGGCGATGAAATCCCCCTTCTGGACGACCGTGACCAGATCATCGGAAATCTCAGGCCCGAAAGCATCGCGGATGCGCTGAAGCTGGCTGGGGGCGGGGGCCTCATAGACCGCGACCGGGCCAGAGCGGTCAAGCTGGATCGTGGGCGCGCCGCGGTGCAGGGCGCGCATCTCGGCGGCGACCGCCGTGGCGTCGCGATTGATCAGCGTGGAAAGCGTGGCATAGGTGGCCAGCACCACCACCGCCCCAAGGCCAAGGATCGCGGGGATCGGGATCGCCATGAAGCGCCGCCGCCCCTGTTCGACGGGCTGCCACACGGGCGAGATATCCTCGTCCGGGCGCGGCTTCACGCGGCGCAGGCTTTCGTAGATGGCATTGCGATAGCGCGCCAGTTGCACGCTGCCATTGGGCATGGTGCGGAACTGGCCCTCAAAACCAAGCGACAGGCAGACCAGCATCAGTTCCAGCAGGTTATAGCGCTGCGCGGGGGCCTGCAGGGCCTTTTCGACCTCCTGAAAGAAGCCGACGCCGGAATCGCGCTTGTGGAAGAAACGCGCGACCATGGAATATTGCTGCCAGCTTCCGCGATCCGCGCCGGGCAGGTTCTGGACGATATCATCCGCCGTGCCGGAAAGCGCATATTTCGCCACCAGCACCTCATGGGCGTCGATCCCGGCCGCGCGGGCGTTATGTTCGAAACGCTCGATCTCGCGGGTGACATGTTCCATCAGGGGGGCGACCTGCAATTCGACCA
>JAUNTV010000451.1:364-1623 GCA_030538515.1 Paracoccus sp. (in: a-proteobacteria) | reverse complement strand
CCACGACCCTCGGTTTTGGAGACCGATGCTCTACCAACTGAGCTAAACCCCTAAGCCGCGCGCCTGATTAAAGCGGAACGAAGCAGGGCGCAAGCGGAAAGCGCAGCGACCAGGTGAATGCGGGGCGCGGCATGAGTGTCCCGGCAGGCTGGCACAGGCCTTCGCGGATGGGCGGGAACGACAGACCGGGGACGCATCAGCCTGCGGTTTCCGCCTGATCGGGGGAATCCGCGACCAGAAAGCCGCCCGATTGCCGCGCCCAGAGCCGGGCGTAAATCCCGCCCGCGCCCAGCAATTCGGCATGCGTCCCCTGTTCCACGATCCGCCCGCCATCCATCACCACAAGCCTGTCCATGGCCGCGATGGTCGAAAGCCTGTGCGCGATGGCGATCACGGTCTTGCCCTTCATCAGCGCGTCAAGGCGGGACTGGATCGCGGCCTCGGCCTCGCTGTCAAGCGCCGAGGTCGCCTCGTCCAGCACGAGAATCGGCGCATCCTTCAGCGCCACCCGCGCGATGGCGATGCGCTGGCGCTGCCCGCCCGACAGCTTGACGCCGCGTTCACCGACATGGGCGTCCAGCCCGCGCCTGCCCCGGCTGTCGGAAAGGGTGGGAATGAACTCATGCGCCTCGGCCATGCGCGCGGCGGCAAGGATGTCATCCTCGCTCGCCTCGGGGCGGCCATAGGCGATATTCTCGCGCACGGAACGGTGCAGAAGGCTGCTGTCCTGAGTGACGACGCCGATGGCGCGGCGCAGGCTTTCCTGCGTGACCCCGGCCACATTCTGCCCGTCGATGGTGATCTGCCCTTCCTCGACATCATGAAAGCGCAAGAGCAGGTTGATCAGGGTGGATTTCCCCGCGCCCGAACGCCCGATCAGCCCGACACGCTCGCCCGGCGCGATATGCAGCGTCAGATCGTCCAGAACCGCCATCGGGCGCTCGGATGCGGCAGCGCCGTAGCGGAAAGTCACATGATCGAAACGGACAGCGCCCGGACCGGGCTGAAGGGCGCGCGCGCCCGGCGCATCCTGAACCGCGCGCGGCATGGCCAGAGACGAGATCCCGTCGCGGACCGTGCCGATATTCTCGAAAAGCGCGGCGAATTCCCACATGATCCAATGCGACATATTGTTCAGCCTCAGCGCCAGTGGCACGGCCACGGCGATCGCACCAACGCTGATCCCGCCGGGGGGGGGGGGCGGCGGCGCCGCCGCCGGGACCGCGGCGCCCCGCGCCGCGGGCGGCGGGGGGCGCCCG
>JAUNTV010000451.1:0-354 GCA_030538515.1 Paracoccus sp. (in: a-proteobacteria) | reverse complement strand
CCACCGCCGTGACCGAGGCCACAAGCGCCACGTTCAGCAGGTTGAGCACGATATCCTGCGTGGCCGACAGGCGCATCTGGCGGTAGACGGTCTGCAAAAAGCCGTCCATGCCGCGCCGCATCCATGCCTCTTCGCGGTCGGAATGCGAGAAAAGCTTTACCGTGGCGATATTGGTATAGCTGTCCACCACCTGCCCGGTCATGGTCGAACGCGCATCGGCCTGTTCCTGCGACACCCGCGCCAGACGCGGCACCACCTGCCAGATCAACACCCCGTAAGCGATGCCCCAGGCCGCGAAAGGCAGCGCCAGCCGCCAGTCCTGCGTGGCCGCCAGCACCAATGCGCCGACGAAAT